>JBJTEQ010000044.1:0-2639 GCA_046092945.1 Kapaibacterium sp. (SeqCode) | reverse complement strand
GGTTCGGGGACTGCTCCAAGCGTTGCCTTCTCACAAGCAGTTTTGCCTTCACTGTCCGTTTCGGGCAACCTTGCTCATGCCATCATGCTTGGCGTTTTCGGGGCGATCGGGGCGAGTATCGGACGGACAATGTCACCGGTGTCCGCAGTGATGCATTTCACGAGTTCTCTTACAACGACGGCCATTCCCGATCTTTTACGGATCGTCTGGATCCCGATGCTTGCGTCTTTGCTGTCAACCATCCTCTACGGCCTTGTATTTTCGTAGCCTATGAGTCTTCTGTATGCCGACTACGCCGCAACAACGCCCCTTGATTCGAGGGTGCTTGAGGCGATGATGCCGTATCTCACGGATGTGTTCTACAATGCTGCGAGCTCACACGCAGGGGGCATGCAGGCGCAGATGGCTGTCATGAAGTCACGTATGGATGTGGCACGGCACATCGGTGCACAATACGATGAAGTGGTCTTCACATCGGGGGCAACCGAGTCGATCAACACAGCCATTCAGGGATGTGCCACTGCGCATGTTCGTGCAGGGGGCCAGCACCGCGCAATCGTGAGCGTAAAGTCCGAGCACGTTGCCGTACGTGATGCCGTTGCCCGTTGTGCCGATGATGGATTCGAGAACCGATGGCTGCCAGTTGATTCTGACGGACGCGTGGTAATGCAGGAGGCCGAGCGCCTGATCGACGATACCGTCCTGCTGGTGTCGGTGATGCTGGTGAACAATGAGACCGGCGTTCTGCAGGACATAGCAGCACTGTCTGCACTTGCACACCGCCACGGCGCGCTGATGATGACCGATGCAACGCAAGCCTATGGAAAGGTTCGCATTGATGTTGATGCGATGGGGATAGACCTTATGGCTTTTTCAGGACACAAGATCTACGGACCCAGGGGAATCGGAGCACTCTATGTGCGACGTTCCGTTGCGCCGCTCCTTCGTCCGCTCATGATAGGGGGCGGGCAGGAGGGTGGAGTTCGCAGTGGCACGCACAATGTCGCCGGTATTGTTGGACTTGCTACGGCCGGGAAGCTTGCTCATGAGAACATGGACGCGGAAGCCGATTCGATCGCAGCGATGCGCGAGCGATTCGAAGCGTCACTATCACAGTTTCCAACGGTTTCGGTCAACTGTCAGAATGCGCCGCGCGTTTCCACGATCTGCAGCGTAACGTTCGGCGAGCTGCCAGCAGAAGACATCCTCGGTAGCATTCCCGAGGTTGCCTGCAGCAAGGGTAGCGCATGTTCGTCGGCCAAGCCGATGCCATCATCAGTACTCACGGCAATGGGTCGCACGCCGGAGCAGGCTAATGCCACCGTGCGCTTTTCCTTTGGACGTCATACAACAGAAGCCGAGATCGATCGACTTATTCACCTCGTGACCCATGCCGTTGAGCAGACGGCCCTCACTCTTCAATCCTGAAAGCCCCCTACACTCATGTCAGATACCGTCCTAGTCGGAAAACTTGCGGAGAACATCACCTCTGTTAAGAAGGAGATCGCAAAGGTCATCGTGGGTCAGCACGATGTTGTCGATCAACTTCTCGTGTCGCTCTTTGCCCGCGGTCACTGTCTTCTCGTGGGTGTGCCGGGCCTTGCCAAGACATTGCTGATCCGCACGCTTGCCGACTCGCTTGATCTGTCGTTCTCCCGTGTACAGTTCACACCCGACCTTATGCCGGGCGACATTACGGGCACGGAAGTGATCGAAGACAATCTCTCGACGGGGCAGAAGACGTTCCGATTTGTCAAGGGGCCAGTGTTTGCCAACATGGTGCTGGCCGATGAGATCAACCGGACGCCACCGAAGACGCAGGCAGCCCTGCTCGAGGCAATGCAGGAGCACAGCGTCACAGCATCCGGCACGACCTATCGTCTGGCCGAGCCGTTTTTCGTCCTTGCAACACAGAACCCGATCGAGCAGGAAGGAACCTATCCTCTGCCGGAAGCACAGCTCGATCGATTCATGTTCAATCTGCGCCTCGACTACCCATCCTATCAGGAAGAGGTCGATGTGGTCCGCTCCACAACCGGCGGCAGTGCGGCTAAGGTCAACACCGTGATGAGTGCCGACGACATTGTCACGTACCAAGACCTCGTTCGCCGTGTTCCTGTTGCTGACAACGTCCTGGAGCACGCCGTAAAGCTCGTCCGCTCAACACGTCCTGCCGACACAACCGCCAAGGTCGTAAAGGACTTTATCAGCTATGGCTCAGGTCCACGCGCCTCTCAGTACCTTGTGCTCGGAGCCAAGAGTCGTGCCGCTCTCAATGGCCGCTTCACCCCCGGCATCGACGACGTTAACGCCGTTGCTCACAGCGTTCTGCGTCACCGCATCGTTACCAACTTCTCAGCCGAAGCAGAAGGCGTGACGACGGATAAGATCATTACTGAGTTACTGAGTTGCTGAGTTACTGAGTTACTGAGTTACGGAGTTACGGAGTTACGGAGTTACGGAATTGGTTGTAGGGGCGAGACGCAGTCTCGCTCGATGGGAAAATCGCACAATGATTGCCCGAACGCATCGCCCACGTTCTCCCCGTGAGGTCCTTCGTCGCCTTCGACTCCTCAGGATGACGCCGCCCGGGGCAAATATTGATCGCTGGTCACTCGCTACTGGGCGAGCACATAGGC
>JBJTEQ010000043.1:0-2406 GCA_046092945.1 Kapaibacterium sp. (SeqCode) | reverse complement strand
ATCTAAACGTGCGTTCAGAGGATCTTGACTTCTTTGAATCCCAATCGTCTATCATCTCCTCGTTTGGCCGCTGTGCGGAGCTTTGCTTAGGAGACGATGTCAGCAAGCCCGACGGATCAGTCGCCGACATTGTTCGTGGCGTTGAGATCTACCGCGTTGTTGCCGGCAAGATTGACCTTGATAAAGAACGCATGCGCCTCACCAGGGAGATCGAACGTCTCACCGGTGCTCTTGCAGGAGTTGAGAAGAAGCTTTCGAACCCAAACTTCGTAGCCAATGCCAAGCCCGAGGTCATCGACGTCGAGCGGCAGAAGCAGGCGGATTGGACGGATACCCTGACAAAGCTTCAACGCAACCTTGCATCGATGTAAACCTTACGATCAGTTCGTCCTCATCAACGACTACGACCCATGACACCAGTCTACATCCTCGAACCACTTCGCACACCTGTCGGAAAGTACGGTGGAGCGTTGTCCTCTGTCCGACCCGATGACCTTGCCGGAGATCTCCTCAGAACCCTGGTGGAACGCCTTTCGATCGACCCGTCGAACATTGACGATGTGATCATTGGCTGCGCGAATCAGGCCGGAGAGGATAATCGTAACATCGCCCGGATGGCAGCTCTTCTTGCCGGACTTCCGGAAACCGTGCCTGCGGTAACGGTCAACCGACTCTGTGCGTCATCGCTCGAAGCGGTGATCCAGGGCATGCGCGCCATCGCCAGCGGTGAAGTTCACATGGTTATCGCCGGTGGCGTTGAGAGCATGTCGCGAGCCCCCTACAGCATGCCGAAGAATGTTTCAGGCGGTGCACAGTTCGGCAACATCACGGCCTATGACACTGCTCTTGGATGGCGCTATCCCAACCCTCGCATGGAAAAGCTCTTCCCTCTGGAATCGATGGGGGAGACGGCGGAGAACATTGCCGAGCAATGGGGCATTTCCCGTCAGGATCAGGACGCCTTCGCGCTGGCAAGTCACGCGCGCGCCTGTGCAGCCCAACAGTCGGGAGCGCACAGCGAAGAGATCGTGCCCGTGGTGATCCCGCAGCGAAAGGGAGATCCCAAGATCGTTGATCGCGATGAGCAGCCCCGTGCCGACACCTCGCTTGAGAAACTCTCAACTCTCAACGCTGCCTTTCGAAAAGGGGGCTCAGTCACTGCTGGTAATTCATCATCACTCAACGATGGTGCATCGGCCATGGTGCTTGTGAGCGAAGAAATGCTGGAGCGTCAGCCCCATCTTCGTGCACATGTATACGCACGCATCCTGAGCTCCGGTGCCGTGGGTGTTGATCCGCGCATCATGGGAATTGGCCCTGTTGGCGCGATCCAGCAGGCATGTTCACGCGCCGGCATTGGCGTGGAGGATCTCGAGCTTGTGGAGATCAACGAGGCATGTGCCGCGCAGGCGCTTGCATGCATCCGCGAGCTGGGTCTTGACGTCGACCGCGTGAACGTCAACGGCGGCGCTATTGCCATTGGTCACCCTCTCGGAATGAGTGGCGGACGTATCCTCGGCAGCCTTGTGCGTGAGATGCGGCGCCGAAATGTGCGTTATGGCGCAGCTGCCCTCTGCATAGGCGTCGGTCAGGGGCTGGCCGTCGTCGTTGAATCAACCCGGATGTCCTGATTCCGCCACTGGCGGCCACTCGCTATATTTGCGATCATTTTGAGGAAGCTCATGTACACGGCACCACACCTTGTTCTCCCGAAGATTGCCGACCTGCACAAGGCCGATGTCTATATGGCCAACGGCGGATACAATGCGTATCGTAAGGCACTGGCCATGACGCCGGATGCGGTGATCGACGAGGTCAAGCGCTCTGGCCTGCGTGGCCGAGGCGGCGCCTGCTTCCCAACGGGACTGAAGTGGTCCTTCATGCCAAAGGGCGATGATAAACCAAAGTACCTGGCAATCAACGGCGACGAATCCGAACCAGGGTCCTTCAAGGACCGTCAGATCTTCGAATACAATCCGCATCAGCTCATCGAAGGCATCCTGATTGCCGGCTATGCCATGGGCATCAAGATGGCGTTCATCTACATCCGTGGTGAATACCACGCATGGGTAGATATGATGCAGGCGGCCGTTGACGAAGCCTATGCTAAGGGGCTTATCGGCGAGAAGATGAAGCAGACCTTTGGTGGCGACTATACCATTGACATTGTGGTACACAAGGGCGCGGGTGCTTATATCTGCGGCGAGGAGACCTCGCTGATGAACTCCCTCGAAGGCGACCGTGCGTACCCACGGTACAAGCCCCCTTTCCCAGCAAACAAGGGGCTCTGGGGCATGCCAACAACGATCAACAACGTCGAAACCATTGCAACCGTCCCTCCGATTATGTCCATGGGTGCCGAAGCGTTCTCTGCTATTGGTGCACCGGGACATTCCGGTACGATCC
>JBJTEQ010000042.1:0-5668 GCA_046092945.1 Kapaibacterium sp. (SeqCode) | reverse complement strand
GTGCAGATCGTTGCCCCAAGATCCATCACGGCATGATGCCATTCTGATGGGGCGCTGTGTGGAATGAGAGTCCGCGCAACGTCCTCAAGGACCGAGTCAGCCTCCACATCAACTGTTGTTGCCTGTGCTCGGGCGATCCTCGAATACACGCGGCGCACGTTCACGTCCAGGACCACTGCATACACGTTGTAGGCAAAGCAGGCGATCGCGGCAGAGGTGTAGGGTCCAACACCGGGCAGTGCCCGAAGATCATTGACCGATGACGGCACGCGTGCCTGATGTTGATCAACGATCATCCGTGCGGCATCTCGCAGACGCAACGCCCGGGAGTTGTACCCAAGCCCCTTCCAATGTCGGATGATCTCGCCGTTTGTGGCAGCAGCCAAATGATGGATCGTTGGATACAATTCGAGAAACACCGGAAGCAGCGTTGCCACTCGCGAAGCCTGCGTCTGCTGGAGCATCGTTTCTGACAGCAGAACGATGTATGGGTCAGGCGGCTGCGTGCGCCATGGAAAGGGGCGAGCAGTCTCCGCATACCATTCCATGAGCCGTTGTGCGATTTCCATACGTAGATTCGGCAATGATCAACCTCAGAGTTTCTGCAGAGACCCTCGAGCGTGCTATCGAGGCGGCGATGAATGTCCGCACTAATGCCTACGCCCCCTACTCAAAGTTCCTTGTGGGCGCGGCACTTGTCGATGCCGACGGTGGGATTCACGTTGGGTGCAACGTGGAGAACGCAAGCTACGGACTGACGAATTGTGCCGAGCGTGCGGCGGTGGCAGCTGCCACTGCTGCTGGACGTCGAGAAATCGTTCTCTGCGTTGTTGTCACCGACACCCCAGCGGCGGCCTCTCCCTGCGGAGCGTGCCGGCAGGTACTGTCAGAATGCAACCCGACCATGGACGTGCTCTGCACTACCCCCGGACGGAGCGACGCGTGGCATCGTATGGATGATCTTCTGCCGTATGCCTTCGGACCGGACTCACTCTAACACACTTTATACGTGACCATGGGATCTAGCGCAACAACTTCATCAGACGTAAGCCGACGAATATGGCTGACGGTGCTCATCTCGGGCCTTGGCTACTTTGTTGACATCTACGATCTGATCCTCTTTTCGATCGTACGTCCGGATTCCCTCCGCAGCATAGGCCTTGTCAGTCAGGAACAGATCATCGCCGCAAGCGAGATCATCCTCAATGCACAGATGATCGGTATGCTCGTGGGCGGATTGATCTTTGGTGCTCTGGCAGACAAGCGTGGACGCCTGAGTGTGCTCATGGGCAGCATTCTGATGTATTCGCTCATGAATATTGCAAACGCCTTCGTTTCGAGCGTTGAGATGTATGCCGTGTTCCGATTCTTCTCTGGCATCGGCTTGGCCGGAGAGCTCGGTGTAGCGGTTACGCTGGTGAGCGAGGTGATGCCGATTCGCTCACGTGGGTATGGAACAACCATCGTTGCATCCATGGGAATACTCGGCGCGGTCGGTGCGTATATCGTCCACGAGTTTACCGACTGGCGCACCGCCTTTGTCATCGGCGGTATCATGGGTCTTGCCCTTCTGGCAATGCGGGTAAAGGTCCACGAATCCGGCATGTTCCGCAAGCTGGAAGACGCCCCCGTGGCCCGCGGGAATATCCTAATGATCTTTACACCGAGCCGACTCCCGCGCTATCTGAGCAGTGTTGCCATTGGGCTTCCCATCTGGTTCGTCATCGGCATCCTGGTCACCTTTGCACCGGAGTTTACCCTCGAGTCAGGGGGCGCGCAGGACGTTGTAGCAGGTCAGGCCGTTATGTGGTGCTATGTTGGATTGGCCTCTGGAGATCTCGTCAGCGGCCTCATCAGCCAGCTCCTGAAGAGCCGACGTCGCACGGTGCTGCTCTTTCTGCTGCTGACCGCTGCCATGATCGCATGGTATCTGACGACTCCTGGCAGAACAGCTACCATGACGTATGTGCAGACCGGACTTCTTGGATTTGCCGTTGGGTACTGGGCCGTGTTTGTAACGACCGCAGCCGAGCAGTTTGGGACGAATCTTCGGGCAACGGTTGCGACCACCATCCCCAACATCGTCCGTGGATCTCTCTTCCCGGCCATCATGGCCTTCAAGACGCTGCGTCATGGCAACGCCCCGCTGATACCTGGTGAGCCCCTTGCCAGCGCAGCGATCGTTGTAGGATCGGTGATGATGATCCTGGCCTTTATCGGTTGGGCCACGATGAAGGAGACCTACGGTAAGGACCTCGACTACATCGAGGAGTACCGCGTCGGATGATCGCGTGACGCATGCGTGGTAACTTTGCCGCCATGACCCACGCAGAACGCATCATCATCCTCGACTTCGGCTCGCAGTACACGCAGATCATCGCGCGCAAGGTGCGCGAAGTAGGCGTCTATGCCGAGATCCATCCTTACAGCATTTCCCAGGAAGCACTATCGGCTCTGGCACCGAAGGGCATCATCCTGTCGGGCGGACCTTCCAGCGTGTATGCTGAGGGGGCTCCGATCCCAAGCGTCGATGTCTTTGCGCAGGGCGTACCGGTGCTGGGCATCTGCTATGGATTGCAGCTGATCGCACATCAGCTTGGCGGCTCGGTGGATAAGGCCGCTCGACGTGAGTTTGGTCGTGCCATGCTCTCGATTGATGACTTCTCGGATCTGTTCAGGGGGCTTGATGCCACGACGCAGGTTTGGATGAGTCATGGCGACCACTGCACGGCGATTCCCACGGGCTTTGAGCGTATCGCGCATACGGAGAACGCCGAGATCTGTGCGATTCGCAACCGCGAGCGTCGCATCTGGGGTGTGCAGTTCCATCCGGAAGTGCACCATAGCGTTGATGGCAAGACCATTCTGAAGAACTTTGTTATCGATATCTGCGGATGCTCCGCATCCTGGAACGCCACGTCGTTTATCGATAATGCCATCAGCGAGATCCGTGCGCGGGTTGGTGATGGCGGCGTTATCTGCGCTCTGAGTGGTGGTGTGGATTCAACGGTAGCTGCCGTGCTTCTGCACAAGGCCATCGGAGATCAGCTCCATTGCATTCACATCGATAGCGGTGTGATGCGCAAAGGCGAGAGCGCCAACATCATCGAGATGTTCCGCACGCACTTCAACATGAGTGTCGATCTCGTTGATGGTTCGGACCTGTTCTTGACCCGACTTGACGGTGTGAGCGATCCGGAGCGCAAGCGCAAGATCATCGGCAACACCTTCATCGACATGTTCGAAGTTGAGGCCAAGAAGTTCTCTGATGCAAAGTTTCTTGCTCAGGGCACGCTGTATCCCGACGTTATCGAATCCGTCAGCACCAAGGGTCCGTCAGCCACGATCAAAACGCACCACAATGTTGGTGGACTTCCGGAGACGATGAATCTGCAGCTTATTGAACCATTTCGTGAGCTGTTCAAGGATGAGGTCCGCGCCGTTGGACGCGAGCTTGGCATCCCGGCCTGGTTCATTGAGCGTCACCCCTTCCCCGGACCTGGTCTTGCTATTCGCATACCGGGAGCGATCACGCGTGAGAAGCTCGACATTCTCCGCGATGCTGATGAGATCTATCTCGACGAGATCCGCGCTGCCGGCCTTTACAATGAGATCTGGCAGGCCTTTGCCGTGCTCTTGCCGGTGCAGACCGTTGGCGTGATGGGAGACGAACGCACGTATGAGCACGTCTGTGCGATTCGCGCCGTAACGAGTACCGATGGTATGACGGCCGACTGGTATCACATGCCATACGACGTGCTGGCACGCATCAGTAATCGCATCATCAACGAAGTACGTGGCATCAACCGCGTTGTGTACGACATTTCTTCCAAGCCCCCTGCCACTATCGAATGGGAATAACCATGGACGCCTTGCAACTGCACTTGCTCACGAACCATGTACCGATCGTTGGAACGTTTGCCGCCCTGCTCGTGGTGGTGGTTGGAATGATCAGGCGCAGTGATGCAGCCATCTCTACGGGGCTCATCGTCTATGCCGCAATGGCCTTAGTGGCTATTCCTGCCTACCTCAGTGGCGAAGAAGCAGAAGAACGCGTTGAGCACATTGCCGGCATCAATGAGGGGGCTATCCACGAACACGAGGAGATGGCCGAGCTGTCTCTGTGGTTCACTGTGATCTCTGGCGTCCTGGCCTTAGGGGCAGTAGTTACGCATGCACGAAACATGAAGATCTCATCGAAGATCGCGCTCGCGTTTGTTATCATGGCGATGGTTGCGTTCGCACAGGCTGCCCGCACCGGACACGAAGGTGGAAAGATCCGGCGTCCGGACCTTGGCACAACGCCTGCGGTAACGCACGAAGCTGAACACGAGTAACGGAGAAAACACCCATGCCGAAAGTCCTTGTCCCCATCTCAAACGGTACCGAAGAGATGGAAGCCGTCATCATCATCGATATGCTCCGTCGCGGCGGATGCGAGGTCGTTGTGGCCGGTGATGGCGATGTGGTGGTGTGTGCATGGGGCGTACGGCTGCTGCCGGACATCATGATCGACGACATTGCCGATGATGACGCGTTCGATGCTATCGTCCTGCCGGGCGGTTCGCAAGGCGTCAGCAACTTCTCCCGCAGCTCCGCTCTGGAGTCCATTCTGCAACGTCACACCTCTGCAAAGGGGCTTGTTGGGGCCATCTGCGCCGCACCGCTGGTACTGCACGATTTTGGTCTGCTACCTGCCAAGGCCGTAGTGACGTCGCACCCCGGTGTGGCGGAAACGTTCGCCCCCTACACCTATACACTTGATCGCGTAGCGTCGGATGGCAATATCGTTACCAGCCGCGGTGCCGGCACGGCCTTCGAGTTCTCCCTTGCCCTTCTGCGTCGCCTTGCTGACGAGAAATCGGCTCGGCGCGTAGCGTCAGATATTGTGATGTACGAGTAGAAGAACAATTTTCGACGAACATAATGTCACGTTTCACCGGTCAATATGTACGAAGAAGTCAAATGGACTTTCTTGGTACAATGCTATGTCGGCCATTGCAAGATTTGATGGCATTACGATTGCTATCTTCTGCAACGATCACGATCCACCCTATATCCACGTTCGGTACGCGGATTATGGCATGTCTGTAGATATCATGACGAGGGAAAGCCTTGGAGGATGGCTACCCCCTCGAATCTTCAGGGAGGTCAAGCGGTGGTTGGCGATCAATAAGGTTGACTGTTTATATCACTGGTACAGGATACAACGCCATGAACCAATCGACAAGAAAGACAGAAGGAACTAAGCGGTCTCTTCCCCTTGTGAAGACTGCTGCGTACGTAGACGGGTACCGGGTAGAGCTGCTCTTTACGGATGGACAGGCAGGAGTCGTGAATCTCGAACCTCTGCTGTGGGGAGAGATCTCTCAACCCCTCCACGAACTGTCAGCCTTCCGTCGCTTCACCGTCGATGCCGAGCTCGGAACGATCGTGTGGCCGAATGGCGCGGATATAGCCCCGGACACTCTGTATCGAATGATCTCCTGATGCGTTTCGCTCAGGCCTTAGCAGTGAGGTTCCAGGTTTGAGGTTTCAGGTGTGGGGTTTCAGGTGTCAGGTTTCAGGTGTGAGATTACTTCCCACGCAGTGTCCCACGCAGTGTCCCACGCAGTGTCCCACGCAGTGTCCCACGCAGTGTCCCACGCAGTGTCCCACGCAGTGTCCC
>JBJTEQ010000041.1:0-7739 GCA_046092945.1 Kapaibacterium sp. (SeqCode) | reverse complement strand
GCAACCCTTCATGACTACTCCGTCCTTTCTATCGACGGAACCTCGGAAATGTCACGTCGTACTTCGTCGCGCAGAAGGTCTTGATCTCTTCATTCGTTCCGGGCTCCTGAGCGCCAAAGTCATTGGCTGGGAAACCAAGGATCACAAGCCCCTTGTCCTTGTACTTGCGATAAAGGTTTTCCAAGGGGGCGTACTGCTTTGTGTAGCCGCAGAACGATGCCACGTTGACGATGAGTACGACCTTGCCCTTGTAGGCCGAAAGGTCAACCGATGTTCCGTCGATAGAACGGACGGAGTAGTCATGAAGTGATGCGCTCATGGTGATCATGCAGATAAGGGAAAGAAGAATCGTTTTCATTGAGTTTATCCCGTGAGTGAACAGCGGTAAACAGCGAATACCACCGGAGGATTCCCCTGCTGGTTAAAAAACTCCGTGTGAAGGCACGTGTACTCCCACTGTGAGAGCGTAGCCAATTCGTCCCGCACAGCCTGTATTTCGGCATACCCTTCCGGATGGCTGTAGCAGACAATGGTGACGAGTCCGCCGGGAGCCAAAAGTCGCAGTGCTTGGCCAAGCGCTTGACGCGTCGTAGGTGCCGCCGTGGTAATGGACCTCTCCCCTCTGGGCAGGTATCCAAGATTGAATGTTACTGCCCGAACACATCCATGGTGATGAGCCGGGACATGCTCGATCATGGTTTCGTGTCCCGCAAGGATGAGGTGTGCGTTGCTGGTCTGGCCGTTCAGCAGACTCCGGGTTGCATCCAGGGCCGCCTGCTGTACATCGAAACCATAGACGGTGCCGGTGCTACCAACGCATTCGGATAGAAATTGCGTATCCCTTCCTGTGCCCACTGTGGCATCAATCACGACATCTCCGGGCCGAACAGCATCACGCACAAGGCGGTGCACCATCGTTACCGCGTTTTCCCGGATGCGCTTCACCGATACCACCGAGCAATGTTGATCTCGTCATCAGGCTCAATGCCGTCGAACACACAGGCCGCAATCTGCGCGGCGGCATAGGGACCCTGCAGAGCCCCCTTCGTACCCAGACCATTGAGCGTATAGCGCTGATGGTCCTGCGGATGACGTCCGACAAGTGGTCGCTTGAACTTTGTTGACGGACGCAACGCGGACCTTTGGCCAGTGACGATGATTTCTTGTGAGACCATACGCTTAGCGGATTCGAGAAGACTTGCTCTTGCCTGCCCGGTTGGCTGTGGATCATGATCATCCCAATCGTGCGTTGCCCCGATTCGGTACCGGTCATCACCAACGGGCAGGATCCACGTGCCATTGGTGAGAATCTCTTCAAGCCCAAGTCCGGGAATCGTCACATCAAGAATCTCACCCTTTGACGGTTCGATCGGCAGCCATGACCAGAGCGGATCGTTCAGCGCTCGGTAGCCCGTGCAGTCAACGATCGCCGACGTCGGCCCGGGATTTGACGTCCACTCAACGATTGAGCGCACGGCCCGCACCAGGGATGGGATGTCGATGGTCAGAACATCGCCATGCTTCATGCCACCGAACGGATACCTAACTCCATCGTGCTCACCTGCAGGGATTTCCGTTACACCATATGCATCGAACTCACCGCCATCGAAGCGTCGACGGAACCACTCCTGCATTGCGGCGTCACGGAAGACCCGTCGAAGTGTCCAATGCCTCTGCAGGACGACTCCGTAATGATGCTCAATGCTCGAATAGGTCTGCTGAGCAATCGTCATCAGCTCTTCGCCGCGCCAGGTTGGCTTCAGGCGCTGACCTGTGATAGGGGTGATCATGCCGGCAGCGACGTTTGACGAGGTATCACCGGTGGTATCATCCCATGCCGTTACAAGAACGCCTCGTTTGAGGAACTCCCACGCTGCGAGCGCTCCGGCAAGCCCCATTCCAACAATGTGAACAGACGTCATACTGAACGTCCGGCCAGACCACGGATCACCACACTCGCACATGCCGCACCAAAGGCCGCGGGCAGGTAAGGGGCTGTCCCAAACGCTGATCGTTTGAAGTTCGTGCCGTCGGTGTACATCAGGGATTCGTCATCTGTTTCTTCGAGTGAGTACACGGCAGTGATACCCGTTCGTATGCCAACGCGATGCAGTCTCTTACGCACGAAGCGGGCAAGGCGACACTTCTGCGATTCGGCGATGTCGGCGATGCGGATCATGGAGGGGTCCATCTTGCCCCCTGCCCCCATTGAGCTCACGATGCGAAAGCCCCGACGGTGCGCCTGTTCAAGGAGTGCAACCTTCGGTGCGAGAGAATCGATCGCATCGACGATGTAATCGTAGGATGCCGTGAGCAGCCGATCGATCTTGTCGGGTGTCACAAAATCCTGCATGGGCACCACGGCGAGCTCAGGGTTTATATCCCGCAGGCGCTCGCACATGACGTCGACCTTTAACCGACCTTCTGTTGATGTGAGTGCCGGGAGCTGTCGATTTTTGTTCGACGGATCAACAACATCACCATCGACAATCGTCATGCGCCCAACACCGGCGCGGGCAATGAACTCTGCTGCGAATGAACCCACGCCACCAAGTCCAACGACGAGCACATGCGAGCGTGCAAATCGATCAACGGCGTCATCACCCAGGAGCAAGCGCGTGCGGGAGGTCCATCCCGCATCCGTCATCGCTTGAAGACGGTTTCGAAAGTCTGCTGCTGGGTCGCGCATAACTCCTCAAGGCTTACACCGCGGATTCGTGCGGCGGCAGCATAGACATCGGAAATCGGTGATTCATCGACATCTGTTTCTAACAGGAACCGGTCTGTTGGACAGAGGCGAACTGCTTCGACAAGGGTTGTTGACTCTCTCTTGATGTCAGCGCCAAATGACAGATACATTCCGGCATCAAGGCATTGCTTGGCAAGATCAGCCCCCTTCACAAATCCGTGCAGTATCCACGGTTGTGATGGATTGATAAACTTGTGGATGCGCAGAAGTTCGTCGTGGGCTTTCACGCAGTGGATGACCAGGGGGCGAGTAGACCGCTCAGCAAGCTCTGCCAGATATTCGAACGCATCGATCTGATGCGGCCATGGAGAACTACTTGCGCGGTCGAGTCCGCACTCGCCGAGTCCGACGACGAGTTCTTCTTCCAATAGATCCTCGATCACGTCCGCAACATCGCGCCAATCGGCCGTAACATCCCATGGATGAAGGCCAACGGTGCATATTCCGTCAGTTTCGAAAACTTCCGTTTCGGTGTTGATACGAATATTGACAACGGACGTTGTGTCCGGGTCTGACGCTCGCTGATGCGTGTGGGCGTCGATGTACTTCATGACGGAGGTCGATGGCTACCGCACGTGCGGTATGAGTATTCAAAAGAGTGGATGAACTGCTGTGCGGTAAATCTAGAAAAGTGCCGTCATTTCCTCAAAGTTCCGGCGCGTCCGTGTCAGAAACGCCGTGTTCAGATGCCTGGCGGGCAGCCTTGGCCAGGGCCTCATATTTGAGACGCAGCTCGTCGAGACTCTTTTCCTCCATCTGCTCCAAGTCCAGCATGCGATTATGAGCCCCTTGGGTAACCCTGATCAGTTCGTCGAGCTTCAGGTGGAGTGCCTCGGTATCGCGATTCTGAGTGTTTTGGATCAGAAACACCATGAGAAATGTCACAATTGTCGTGGCAGTGTTGATCACCAGCTGCCAGGTATCACTAAAGCCGAAGATCGGTCCGGAGGCCAACCAGACTGCGATGGTCAGTACCGCCCAGGCAAACGTTGCCGGACGTCCGGCGAACCTGGCTACGGCCTTTGCAAATCTGCCGTACACGCTTGGGCGCGTCATGGAGCGACCTTTGTGCTGCGACGAATAGCAAGCCATGCGCAGACGGGAATCAGTATCACAGCACTCACCATTAGCCACGCTGGATGAGGGAACTGGAAGAAGTTCATGACTGCTCCTGCAAGCACAAAGCCCCCTATAACCATCGATGAGCGCTTCTCATCACCTCGAGCTATGCGCATGGCCACCATGGAACCGACGTATGCTCCTGCACACCAGGCGATGAGCAGCGACACGAGGACTCCAAAGCCAAGACTCTCTGAATAGGCGTTCACGGCTGACGGGTCGGTTGTGCTTGGCATCGGTGCGCCATTCATAAACAGCGAATGGCCAAGCATCTCAATAGCAGCAACCACCAGACCGCTGGCAATCACGCCCGATAGAACAGCAAGCACTGGGCGTAGTAGTGGATTCATCATCGCTTCCCAGAATTCATGATGACGCATGATACCACTGAAACGCCCGCTTCGCAAACGTCAGGGGGCATATGCACCAAACGCAAACGCCCGACCCCACGGGTGGGATCGGGCGTTGCTTGGGATTTGGGAGGCGACTGATCGAGAGATCAGTACATGTCCATTCCGCCGCCGTGCTGATGCGGAGCGGCTTCTTTCTTTTCTGGCTTTTCAACGATCGTTGCTTCCGTGGTGATAAGCAGCGACGCTACCGATGCGGCATTTTCAAGAGCTACGCGAGAGACCTTTGTCGGATCGATCACGCCGGCTTCCAGAAGATCTTCGAACTTCTCGGCATAGGCATTGAAGCCAAAGGTTCCTGTGCCTTCCTTGATCTTGGCAACGATGACCGAGCTCTCCAGTCCTGCGTTGTCGAGGATCTGACGGATCGGCGCTTCGACGGCCTGACGGATGATGTTGATACCGGTCTGCTGGTCGTTGTTCTCGGTCTTCAGACCTTCGAGCTTACCAAGCGTGCGCAGGTAGGCAACACCGCCACCTGGAACGATGCCTTCTTCGACGGCAGCGCGCGTTGCGTGCAGAGCATCTTCCACGCGGGCCTTCTTCTCCTTCATTTCCACTTCCGTGGCTGCACCGATCTTCAGAACGGCAACACCACCGGAAAGCTTTGCGAGACGCTCCTGAAGCTTTTCACGGTCATAATCGCTAGTGGTCTTTTCGATCTGCGACTTGATCTCGTTAATGCGCTTCTTGATCTCATCGGAGCTGCCAGCCCCTTCCACGATCGTTGTGTTGTCCTTATCGATCGATACGCGCTTGGCCGTACCGAGTTGCTGAAGTGTTGCACCATCGAGCTTATAGCCCTTCTCTTCCGAGATGACCATGCCGTTGGTGAGAACGGCGATGTCTTCGAGCATGGCCTTGCGGCGATCACCGAAGCCCGGAGCCTTAACGGCCGCGATCTTAAGTGTTCCGCGCAGACGGTTCACCACGAGTGTGGCAAGTGCTTCGCCTTCAATATCTTCGGCGATGATCAGAAGTGCCCGACCAGCCTGTGCGGTCTTTTCGAGAACTGGGAGAAGATCCTTGATTGCGCCGATCTTCTTGTCGTGGATCAGAATAAATGGGTTCTCAAGAACGCATTCCATCGTGTCGGCATCTGTCACGAAGTATGGTGACAAATAGCCACGGTCGAACTGCATACCTTCGACCACGTCAACCGACGTGTCTGTGCCCTTGGCTTCTTCAACGGTGATCACGCCATCCTTGCCAACCTTTTCCATCGCGTCGGCAATAAGGTTGCCGATCGTTGAATCGTTGTTGGCAGAGATCGTTCCGACCTGGGCGATCTCCTTCTTGCCCGGAACCGGACGTGAGAGTTCGCGCAGTCCGTCATGAATGGCTGTAACCGCCATATCGATACCGCGCTTGAGATCCATCGGATTTGCGCCGGCAGTGACATTCTTCAGACCTTCCTTGACGATTGCCTGGGCAAGAACAGTAGCCGTTGTGGTACCGTCGCCGGCGATGTCGCTTGTCTTCGAGGCTACCTCACGAACCATCGACGCGCCGAGATTCTCGATCGGGTCTTCGAGTTCGATTTCCTTGGCTACCGTTACACCGTCCTTGGTGATCGTGGGTGCGCCAAACTTCTTGTCGATGACTACGTTGCGTCCCTTCGGACCGAGCGTCACCTTAACTGCGTCTGCCAACTGATCCACACCGCGCTTCAGCGCGGCACGGGCGTCGACGTCAAACGTTATGATCTTGCTTGCCATGATGATAATTCCTTTTCGGAGTTCTGTTCAACAGATTGTGTGTTGGTAGGGGGCTTACTTGATGATGCCGAAGATATCGGCTTCGCGCATGATCAGATAATCGTCGCCATCGATGCTGATCTCAGTTCCGGCATACTTGCCGTAGAGTACTGTGTCGCCAACAGCAACAGCCATCGGCGTGATTTTGCCGTCTTCCGATTGCTTACCAGCGCCAACGGCAATGATGGTACCCTGCATCGGCTTTTCCTTTGCCGTGTCAGGAATGATAATGCCACCCTTGGTGACTTCTTCTGCTTGAGCGGGCTTTACAAGCACCCGGTCGTGAAGAGGGGTTAGACCCATGATGATCCTCCAGTGTGAAGGTGAAAAACAATTGATTTCCGACGAAGAACCGCCACTGACGAACCGGTAGCACTCGTCGTGTGTGAGTGCTAACATCTTTCGTGGGGACGCGAAAATAGAGGGTCAGGGGGCGTGCATCAAGTGAAAAGATGGCAGTACTCTACGACGAATACGCCAATGTGGCGGATTCCCTGACAATATGTCTCTCTACTGAGAAAAAGTATTAGAACACGATGCCAAAAAGGGCATCGATCACAAGAATACTTGCCGCTGAAATGGTAAAGGCCCGCACCGTAGAGTGTCCGACACCCTCAGCGCCACCGGCCGTATGAAAGCCCACATGGCACCCGATAAGCGCCGTAAACCCGCCAAAGAAAAAGGACTTAATGATTCCGCGACTGATCTCTTCGATGCTGAAGAACTGCTGGATGGACGTAAAGAACGTTGCCGCACTGAAGTCGAACTTGATGCTCGTAAGAATGTACGCTCCAACCAGGGCCACGACATTAGAAAACACTGCCAATACGGGCATCATGGTCACGGCAGCTAATGCGCGAGGCATCCCGAGGTACCGATTCTTATCGATCGCCATCATGTCGAGGGCATCGATCTGTTCCGATACCTGCATTGTGCCGATTTGAGCGGCTATTGCGCCCCCTACTCGACCAGCAATGACCAGAGCGGTAAGAACCGGGGTCAGCTCCGTAAACACCACCGTAGCGATGGATCCACCGATAAAGGGGCGAGCGATTCCGATAAGATTGAACTTTGCGAAGAGATTTGTGGCCTGAAGAGCGGCAATTGCGCCGGTGAATGAGCCAACGAGCACCACCAGCGGCAGGGAATCCGATCCGACGATCTTCATCTGGTCCAGCACCAACCGACGATCCTTGACGGCGCGCGGGAAGTACCGGACTATGCCTATCAGCAGAAGCGAGATCTGGCCCACCTCGGCAAAAACTGATAGCATTAACCGTCCAAACGCGGAAAAGAAATTCATCATAGGTCTGCAATCTACGACGATGCCCATCGCTGCACGAGCAACGATGGGCATCTGTTTCGATTCGTGTTAAGGTCTGTTGGCTTAGCCGCGACCGCGTCCACCAGTTGGACCACCGCCTGTTGGGCCGCCACCTGTGTCGCCACCTGTGCCGCCACCGGTATCGCCACCGCCGCGTGGACCGCCACCAGTGTCGCCACCGGTGTCGCCACCGGTCTTGCGACCGTCGCGCGCCTTAATGAACTGATCCAAAATGGCCTTCTGCTTTTCGTCGAGAATGCCGCCGAGGCGAGTAAGGAAAGCATCATCACATGCCTTGAGAGCTGTGCGAGCTGCTTCACGCTCAGGGAGATTCTTGATCGCATCGCGTGTTGCCTTGTTCAGATCGCGCAGTTGAGTGC
>JBJTEQ010000040.1:0-2303 GCA_046092945.1 Kapaibacterium sp. (SeqCode) | reverse complement strand
GGGTCAGCCGGATGACACGGCTACCGTGCGCACAACGATCACGGGTCGAGTTGTGGATGATGCGGGCAAGTCTGTGCAGGGGGCTCTTGTGCGCGGTCATGGTGCTTCGACGACCACAAACACCAACGGTGTGTTCGTTCTGCAGAATGTGACCGTTCCGTCAACGCGTGCAATGGTCACGGTGACCAAGAGTGGCTACTTCACGGGTGCCCGTGCAGCGTATCCATCGGACGGGAAGATCACGACCATGATGCTGACGCTGCAGCAGGCCACGCAGACGCGCACAGTCAGCTCTGCAAGCGGGGGCAAGGTTACAGTCGGAAGTGCGAGCATTGACTTACCAGCCAACGGTTATGTCGATGCACAGGGTAATAGCTATTCCGGTACAGTGTCGGTAGCAGCCCGCTACCTTGATCCGCAGTCCGGGAACTTTTATGACAGCTTCTCAGGCGACATGGCGGCACTGCGTGCTGATGGATCATCGACGGAGCTTGTTTCCTATGGTGTACTTCGCGTGCTTCTCACTGGTGCGCAGGGTCAGCCCCTTAACCTTGCGAAGGGGGCTGCAGCAATTCTGACGTATCCCGCAGCAGGAGCAGCAGATGTCGAGATCCCGCTTTGGCACTTTGATTTGACGCAAGGAATCTGGGTGGAAGAAGGTAAAGCTACACTCAGCGGTGGCGTGTACACGGGAACAGTAACACACTTTACGGACTGGAATCTCGATAAGCCGAATGCCGCCCGTGCTTTTATCGAAGGTCGCGTCACCTGCGGTGAGAACCTGCCCCTTGCCGGCATTGTTGTTGACATCGGACAGGTAAGTGTGGTTACCGATCAGGATGGTATGTATCGACGCCGTGTGCCGGCAGACTTTGCCTTCGATGTGCAGGTGAAGGCCACGCGGAACGAAGGCATCTCCTGTTTGCCAGTTACGGTTTCTCCGATCGCGGAGAATCAGACCAAGCGCCAGGACCTTGTTGTATCACCATGCCCAACGTTGCTCGAAGCACAGTTTGTAGACTGCAGTGATGCACCGATCGGTGGCTTCCTGCAAGTGATTACTCCAACCGGCGTAAAAGTCGCGGCGTCATCAACCGGAAAGGTCCGGGTTACCGTGCCAGCAGGGGTTGCCCTGACGCTCGAGGGATACAGTACTGCCGGTCGCACAATTACGTCGACTCCGGTCGCACCAATCGCTGCCGGCGCACTTTTCGATGCCGGCAACCTGAAGGCATGCAGCGGCGTTGAAACGAAGTACACGGAGTTTGCCCTGCCGAACAACGAGTCGGCCCGGTATGCCTGTCTGAGCGCCGATGGCTCGCGTGTGGCCATCGTTACGCAGACAACCGTCTTTGCGTTCGAGGCCGGCACTGGTGCGCAGCTCTGGAGTGCGACACTGCAGGGAACGCAGCAGTACGCAACGTCTGTCAAGTTTGTCAACGCTGACCAGCGCATCGCTGTTTCGACGAACAAGGCAACAACTGTCTATGTTGCAACAACGGGTCAGATTGCCTCGAAGGTTACGGCGCAGGGACGTCACCAGGTAACCTCAAATGGAGCTAAGGTATATGTGCTTCCGGATTCAGGTAACGGAAAAGTTATCGACGAGTACAACGCAGCCGATGGCACGTTACTGACGTCGATCACGCTTTCGCTTCCCGCCGGCAACAAGGGGCTGAACTTCATGGGTATGCAGGGCGATGGCCTCGCCATTCTACAGACCTACTCACCAATGGCCATCTATACCGTTGAGCTCGAAACCGGAAATGTTCTACGCACCTACACGGGCGTCCCCGATTCATCTGGCTCGACGATTCTTGGGGAGGCCGCAACGCTTTCCCCTTCAGGTAAAGTTATCGTCACGATGGGAGCGCGTGGAACCTCCGGCGGAAGCCAAACAAACTTTGTCGATCTGATCTCCGGCAATGTGATCTCCACCATCACCTCCGGTGCATCGGTGCTTGCCATCTCCACCGACGATGCCCAGTATGTTGGTCGTGCCTACACCACAGGCGCCCCGGTAACCCTTAGCGACCTTCGCACGCAGCAGCTCCAACGCATCCTGCCCGCCGGCACAGCGGCTAACGACTCGCCAATAGGCTTCTCATTCAGCGCCGATGGCTCGCGCCTCGTCGGAATGAACTCAGCCGAAACTCAAGGTGCTCCGGGTGGCACGGGCTCGAAGGTGAGAGTGTATCAGCTGAGATAGTTACGGACTTACGGGATTACGGAAATACGGAATTACGGGATTACGGGATTACGGAATTACGGAGTTACGAACGGTCAATATTAGCCCCGGGCCT
>JBJTEQ010000039.1:0-5804 GCA_046092945.1 Kapaibacterium sp. (SeqCode) | reverse complement strand
GGGGACGACCTTTACCGGAAGTATGGTACCGTTCGAGGTCCGGGCGTTTCGATTCAACCTGACGAATCCGTCAGGCGCCCGAGCAAGTGCTGATGCGATCATCTCGCTGACAGATGGTAGGGTCCTTGCTATCGATTCGCTGCGGGATCGCTACCTCTCCTACGAATTGTCGCTTACCTCAGCCCCTTCCTCCAGCGACGTGCCGATCTCCTCCACGGGGTGGGGCATCCGCACACGTCCGGATGCACACTGTCTTCTCGTGGAAGGAATCGCCCTGCTGGAGAACGGGATCATCTTCCCTCAACCGCTTGATCTATCGTCAACACAGACGCTCTACGTGCCGGTAGGTGGCGCGCAGATCGGAGACTCCGTGGGGATTTCGATTCTCGATCTTTCCATGCGTCCGGTGCAGCAGGCGCAGCAGACAACGATCAGTATTGTGGAACGTCGGATTGTAGCATCGGTTACGATCAGTCCGGACATTGCACCGGGACCATATCTGCTGTTCGTTGATGACCGGCGCAATCAACCCACTATGCACAAGATCTACATCCGATGAAGGCGTCGCTCAGCGTTACGGGGCTCACCAAGCGCTTCGCACACCGCCGCGTGATCGATGATGTGAATCTACAGGCACAGTCGGGCGAAGTCGTTGGCATCATTGGTGCGAATGGGTCAGGCAAGTCCACCCTCGTGAAGATGATCGCCGGCCTGGTGCGCCCGGATGCCGGCAGCGTAAACCTGACGATCGATTCCGCACCAATCGACGCGAGCCTCGTTCGCGAACATTGCGGCCTGGTAGCCCCCTACCTTGAGCTCTACGTTGAGTTCACGCCGATCGAACTTCTGCGTTTGCATGCGCAACTGCACGGCAAGCACATCGATGATTCGCATGTGGACTCTCTGCTCGAACTCGTACAGCTTTCGTCGTCGTCAACACGCATTGTACGGGGCTTCTCCAGCGGCATGCGTCAGCGTGTTGCTATTGCGTTGGCGGTGAGTCTCAATCCCGCCCTACTTCTCCTCGACGAGCCCGGCGTCACCCTCGACGAAGCCGGCCGCAGCGCCCTTGCACAATGCATCGACATCGCCCGCCAGAACGGATCCATCATTCTCCTAGCCACCAACGATGACCGCGAACGTAGCCTGTGTGATCGCGTCGTGCGCATGAATTCCCACGGCTGAAGCCACCCCTCTGTGCTTCGCACAGGTTTCAGGTTTAAGGTTTCAGGTTTTTACCCCTCGTGCCGCAGGCACACATCGGCGCGCAACGCCTCATCGCCAAAGGCTCATCAATGCGGATGGTATCGATCTCGCCCCCTGTTCGACCAATGTCGATTGTATCAGCAAAGGGGCGAAAGCCAACGTAGGAAACGCGCACAACGGCCGAGCCATCCGCTGCACCGCGCACGACATAGCGTCCGCGTCGGTCGGTAACGGCACCGTTGGAGAGGGAGTCCCCTGCTCTTGTGATGACAACGGTTGCACCGAACAAGCCGCGTCGGGAAGCACTATCCACCACAATGCCGCGTACTTCGCGGCGTTGTGCCATAGACATCACTGTCGCACTGACGAGCAGTGCGAATACCAGCGCCGTTGATCTTGTCATGAACCCTCGGAAACGTTTACGGACCCGTTGATGAAACTGATATTGTGCTGAGTCATACCAAAAAAGATCGCGGGCGTGCTGACGTTTCCCGGGACCGGGAATTCCGTCGGCACGCCCGCAGGTGTGTGCTACGTGTGTGAAGCGCTTACGGCTTTGCCGGAGCGTTCTGGAAGACCGGGCTTGTTGACTCCTGAACAAAGCCATAAGCGCGCAGGTCAACATCCGGATTGTCTGGGTGCGTTGTCTTGAACTTTACGCCGCCATTGTAATTGCCCTTTGCAAGGGGCACGAGCTTGGCGATGATGTCAAGCTTGCCCTTGGCCTTGACGACAACACGTCCGGTGTGGTTGACAACCACTCCACCGTCTGTCTGCCAGTCAGATAGAGTAACGTCAGTGTCGGAATTGTTTACCATTTCGACCTTCGACGTTGCTTCTGCGCCAACCTTGAGGTCGTTGAAGGCAAAGTACATCGATGGGTTGAACGAGATCTCACGCTGCACGTCGGCCTTCAGCCAGAGATATCCTGTACGAATGTTTGTGTCAGCTCCGCTTGGAACGGCCTTGCCGCTGGCGCGGAAGTCCTTCAGCGCGTCATTGCCCGCAAGGTCTGCCCATGACAGGGTGATGCTCTTGGTGAGAGAGCCTGCCTGCGTTGGAGAGATGTTCAGCTTCACCTTCATGGTGCTGACTTCACCCGGCTTTAGGTCATACTTATCTGGATCTGTCTTTGTGCATCCACAGCCAGGGCGAACCTCCGTGATGCGCACTGCGCGATCACCGGTGTTCTTCATTTGGATGGATGCTTCGAGATACCCTTCTTTCGGGGGCTTAACCTTGCCCCAGTCGTAGGTGTCACCACCGACGACTTCAAGTTTTGCCTGAGCAGATGCCGATACCGCGGCAAAAACGGCTACGACGGCACTAAGCAGAATGCGGTTGAGCATTGGTAAAACTCCAAACAAAAAAGTGTGGTGCAGCGAGTGTGCGTGGATGACGAACACGGCACAAATATAGTATCGCCGCTGCTATCGCCCCCTCATCAGGCGGATGCCCAAACTAATGTCTGAGCTATGCCACGTATGAGCCGCGGAAAGACTGCCAAGAGTGGTGCCGACTCGCAGAAATGGCTCGACATAGTACCCGAAGGAAAGGGGCACATCATAGCCCACCGAGAGGTAGGGCTCAAGAACAACCGACGCCGCGTCATCAAGGCCCGTGGTGGGCAGAACGGCCTGGCGGGAACCGTCGGTAAAGACGGGCTCGGGCGGCCCGACAATCGTTTCACGATTCGTCATGGAGGACGTCACAAGCACGTTTGCCCGAGCCCCTGCGGCCACCACAACCATCGATCGGGCAATGCGCTGACGGAACTCAGCTCCAAGTGAGAGGTGCGTCAGATTGGCATTCAAGAGATACTGTGTGGCAAGGGGCGGTCCACTCGCCCGAGGGTAGGTCGATATCGGTGCGGCAAACTCGGCTGACTGCGTCACAAGGCCAAGCTGCAGAGCAACAGCCTGCTGCGGAGCAAACCAGTATTCGGCCAGAAGTCCGATGCGAATTGGCGTGGACGAGCCATTCTCATACGAGCAGCACGGATTGGCAATGTCCTTCTCGAGATACGGCAACGATCCGTGGTGACTGGCAAGCCCCATACCTGCTTCGAGTCCAACAAACATCGTCGGTGCCTGGTAGGGCCGTCGCAATGACGGTTGCCAGTCGAACCCCTGCGCGCTAAGGTCGCAGGACAGCACGAGCGTAACGGCAATGATCACCGACCACTTCATCGCTGCACCATAAGCGGTATTGTCTGAATACCGTCACCCATGCGCACGACTACCGCGTAGGCAGCAGGGGGCAACATGGACACATCAATCGAAGCGGTAGTGATGGCGTCACTACACGTGATCTGCATCGTTGCGGTACACGGCCGGCCAAGAGCATCAAGCACGTCCACTGCGACCATGCTACCCGGCTGAGCCATCACAGCCACCGTCGCTACGTCAACGGCTGGATTGGGCAGAACGCCGGCCCGGAAGGTCTTGAGTCCTCCGACCACCGTTTTGTAGGACAGGCCACATACAGAATCGATCGAGACGCGTCCGGCACGTGCGCGCAGCGGAAGCAGATTCGGACACTCGGCAAGGCCAACTGTACTGGCGTCGGGATTGATCACCACTCTCGTTGCAGACGAGTCGCCGAGGAACAGACGCATGCGAAGGGTAACAACCGTATCGCCCGCGGCAAAGCCTGCGTCATCGCGAAGAGTTACGACAGCCCCCTGTGGTCGGGGCTGAACAGAGGTGATCGCATTGCGGCTAGCTGTCCCCTCGCGCTGCAGGTCAATGATAGCGGCAACACTCGGGTTGAAGTCCACCACAAGTGACGCACGCTGGAGTCCGCGGACGAATCCCGCACCGATGACTACGGGTACGGCAACCACTGAGCCCGGCCGCGCAGACACATCGCCATCAGTATGCAGTGCGAGCGTATCTGCCGACATTGCTGTTGCCTCAAAAGGAATGGGGCGACGCGCCTCCACGCCCGTTGAATGCAGCACCACGTCGCCAGTGATACGGCCAGGCGAGCCGGCTTTGAAGGAGCACTGCAACGTCCGCGTAGCTCCGGCTGGAAGCAGAAACTGCTGCGGCGAAACAACGATGCCGGCATCAGGGGGCGACACCGTTATCGAATCAACACGGATGTCGGCATTCCCAAGATTGGAGACCTCAACCGGTGACGAAGCTTCATCGGAACATGTCGATGAAACGACCACCGGACCAAGCGAAAGGGGCTCTGGAACCGCCTTCAAAATTGACCGCGCACGGCCGATGACAATAAGGGTACGGCGTGCCGCATCTGTTGGGACATCACCAAATCCGCGACGCTGAAGATCCGTGCAGACATCAAGACGCGCAACAAATTCGCCACGTTGTGAAGGGGCAAATGTCACGGTCACCGTATCAACACGATCGACACCGATCGCCTTGGCAGACCTCGATAACGTAAAGGACCCTTGACCCTTGAGGGGCATCACAGCAATGCTGTCGATATGCACATCGGCATTGCCGGTATTGCGCAGCAGAATACTGAGGTTGACCGGTGACCCCGGCAGAACGTCGCTCACGATTACGGTGTCGGGCTGTGCAACCACGATCGGCGACGTAACACCTGATGCACTCGCGCCGGTAATATCGACGCGTTGTTCGACACCAACGCCGGAGATCCGCGTCGTTACGATCGTGTCACGGACGTTGTCAGCATTGACATACCGTAGTTCAAAGTCCGCACTATCGCGTCCACGGTCGAGCGGACGGTACGACACCGTCCAGTCGATCGTTCCGCGCTCCGGAAATTCTACACGAGAAAACGTATCCACCTGTATCTCCTCCGGACCCAATGCAGGCGTTCGCAGAAGGAGACGTTGTGATCTCACAGGAAATCGCACCGGTGATAGGCTCTGAACCCTGTAGCTGACCTGCCGAGCCAGTGGGGTTGCTACATAGACACTATCAAATCGGACCCGCTGCTGAACCGTACCGAGGACATTCCCGGTCTTAAGACCACGCAGGATAAGCACCTTCCGCTTCACCGGAGTCTGAGACGGCAGGCGAAGTACATCAAGCACGAGGCGGACTTCTGCAACGGAATCGGCGGGAAAGAACGCTACATCCGCACGATAGAGCACGTTCAGCGAGCGTGTGGTCTGTGGTGAGATATCCTCGTTACTGAACAAGCCCTCGAATTCGTTAACGACAAGGGACTGCTGACCAATGATATCGGTCCGTGACGGGACGATGCGTATGGCCGAGTCAGTTGCGTTACGAACCGTGAACGAGCGCGTCAGGGGGCGATTGAACGTGGTCACGCCAAACACGATAACCGTGTCCGACTTGTCGGACTCATCAATGAAGATCTCGACCTGCGCCTGCATCCGGAGAAATCCGAAAGCAGTTATGAATGCGATGATCAGCCAATGGCGCATAGGTGCACCGGCGGATTTACAGCCCGATCCACGACCGATAGATCGACAGAAGCTGCGTCGTAAAGAAGCCGAGTGCAATGCTCGCTGCCGCGGTAATGGCAACGGTGATGCCGGCTAGGCCTGATCGGCTTGTTTCGTGCGTGCCCTGCGGTTCGGAGAAGTACATCTTGACGATAAGGCCAAGGTAGAAATAGGCGCTCACAACCGATGC
>JBJTEQ010000038.1:0-6106 GCA_046092945.1 Kapaibacterium sp. (SeqCode) | reverse complement strand
TTGTACCCCCATGAAGAACATGAGGACGATTGTCACCAGCAAAAAGCCGATAATGATCGTATTGATGAGGTCGGCCAGATTGATCCGCGTGGCCGTCGACTGGTCATTCGTAACCGTCACCTTCACTGTGGGCGGCAAGCGTTTGACCGTATACTCGTTGACGATCTCTTGAATCTTATCAGAGGCCGCAATGAGATTCTCACCAGCCTTCTTCAGTACCGCTAGGGTCACAACTTCCTTGCCATCAAGTCGGGCAAAGCTCTGCTGCTCTTTGGTTGTTTCGGTGACTGTGGCAATATCACGCACATACGCGGTCACTCCGCGCATACTTCGGACAACAACATTCTTGATTTGTTCGACCGACTTGAACTCGCCGCTCACCTGCATGTTACGGCGCACACCGCCTGTGAGAAGTTCGCCACCCGAGATATTGACATTCTCCGACCCGATGGCACGGCTGACGTCATCAAAGGACAACCCAAGTGCCTGCAGACGATAAGCATCAACGTCAACGCGAATCTCCTTGTCGAGAGCACCAATGATATCAACGCGACGAATCTCCGGAAGAGATTCCAGCTTGTCCTGAAGCTCGTCGGCGTATGTCTTCAGCGCTGCTAGTCCAACACTTCCGGAAATGTTGATATTCATGATTGGAAACTCGGAGAAGTCCACCTCTGCTACCTGTGGCTCTTTTGTCAGCTGCGATGGCAGCTCCGATCGAGCGCGGTCAACGGCATCGGTGATTCGTTGCTTGGCAACAACTGGATCGATGTCGGTGGTGAACTCAACAACAACGATCGACGCATCCTGAATGCTGTTGCTGGTAACCTTTTTCACGTCGGCAACAGACTTGATCTGTTTTTCGATCGGACGTGTGATGAGATTTTCGATATCCGTAGGTGACGTTCCGGCGTTGATCGTCGACACAAGAATAGTCGGAACAACGATGTCCGGGAACTGCTCCTTCGGAAGTCGAATGTAGGTCAGCACGCCAAGAAGGCTGATGATCACCATCAGCACATAGATCGTCGTACGATTCTCAACGGCCCAAGCCGTTATCGGAAAGCTTTTATGGTGTTGCATGCGTTTACTCTACGATTCGCACGGTTTGACCTGCTGAGACCATGGTAGCACCCTTGTAAACAATGCGCTGCCCCTTCGACAAACCTCCCGCAATCTGGATCGTTCCGCCGGAAGAGAGACCCGTCGACACAGATACGCGACTGATTCGCCCCGTATCATCGACGGCGTAGACATACGACCCTAGGTTGTCCTGCAGAACACAGGCAATAGGTACAGCGAGAACACCCTTGAGCGTTACGTCATTGATTGATACACGGCACGTTGTATTCGGGCGTAAGCTGCTCGGAACGGGGCTAATCGGGATCTCAAGTCGGAAGGTTCGGCTTGCCGGATTCACCAACCGTGAAACGGCACGGATCGATGTTGTGATCGTGTCCATGATCTCCGGAAACTCGATCATCACCTTATCTCCACTCGATACTGTTGACAGGAAGCTCTCGGCAACGTCCACCACGACACGCACATCAGACATGTTCACAATCGTAAGAGCTGGCATGCCGGGCATAGCCATTTCACCAACCTTAGCCGTCACGTTTTCGGCAAAACCGCTTCGAGGAGCTACGATCCGCGTCATACTCTGCTGCTCTTTGAGGGAGGACATGCGACGCTCAAGTGCATCAAGCTGACTCTTTGCCGTCAGGTATTGTATCTCACTGCCCGCCTTCTGTTCGAATATCCTCTTTTGCTTTTCGAATAATGTCCGAGCGAAGTCAAGCTGAACAGACACCTCCTCCATCCCCTTGCGGATAAGCTCGTCATCCATCTCAACAAGGACCTGACCTGCTGATACTGCCTGTCCTGAGGTGACATTTACCTTCGTGATGCGGCCACCCATCTGTGGGGCAAGCATGATCGTTGAGCGGGCATCGACCGTGCCTTTGACGTCAACCGTATGAGCGAGATCAGTCGGCACTGCGCTGATGACCGATACAGGTTGACGGTCATCGCTCTGTCCGGATGTTGAGATAGAAGCCTCGATCTTCTTAATCTCGAGTTCTATCCGTGAGCGTTCTGCACGAAGCTGTTCTAATCGCTCTTTTGAAGATGGGGCTGATGATTTGCCGCAAGAGGCAAGAATCAGACATGTGGACGTGAACCACAGAAGTGATTTCATGGTCGGACTGCTGGTGATTGTGAATAATGTTCTTCGGTGTCAACGATCCGACCGTCGCGGATCGAAATGATGCGGTCCGCACGTCTGGCAAATTCTACGTCGTGCGTAACCATGAGGATCGTCTGGTGATACTCAGTCTTGAGGTCGTTCAAAATGTCGAGTACCATCGAAGTGTTCTTCGTGTCAAGGTTTCCCGTTGGCTCATCGCCGAAAATGATCTTTGGCTCATTGATGAGTGCTCGCGCTATGGCAACACGCTGCTGCTGACCACCAGAGAGCTTACTTGAACGCTTCATAGCCTGATCGGCAACGCCCAAAAGAGCAAGCGTCTTCATCGCACGGTCTTCCATCTCGTCCTGCGTGAGCCCACCTTTACGCTGAGCCGGCAGCATCACATTCTGGAGAACGGTGAAGTCGGGCAAGAGATAATGGAATTGAAAGACGAAACCAATCATCGAGTTGCGGAAGTCCGCTAGCGCATCTTTCGAAAGCGATTTGATGTCGACACCATCAATCGCGATCGTGCCGTCGTAGACCGTGTCAAGTGTCGACAATGTGTACATCAGCGTGGTCTTACCACTACCGGATGGTCCGACAAGCACGACGAACTCGCCCCGTTTCACATCAATGCTGATATCGTTCAGAACCTTGAACTCTACCGGTTCGGTAAAGGTCTTCGTAATGTGTGATGCCTGTATGATGGCTGTCTGATTCATCGACTTCGAATGATCTCCACAGGGTCGAAGCGCGCTGCTTTGCGCGCCGGGAAGTATCCGGCGACTGTGGTCGCCGTTAAAGCGAAACAGAAGGCAGCGAGGTAAAACAGCGGATTAAAGTTGATGATCAGGTACTGGACGCTGACAAATCCCTGGATGTTCAGCGGTATCATCCCAACGATCTTTGATGCGATATAGCCAAGAAGAAGTCCAAGCAGTCCACCCGTCGAACCAATGGCAACGGATTCAATCAGAAAGATCACACGAATGTCACCATCTCTGTACCCCATTGCCTTGAGGATGGCAATGTCCGGCATCTTCTCATAGATGATCGTCATGAGGATATTGAAGATCCCGAAACCAGAGACCACGAGAATCGAAATGATCACAAACGATACCGTCAGGTTTTGAATCCTGAAGATTCCAAAGATGTTGGCATTAGCTGCTTTCCAGTCTTCAGCTTTATATCGGTACAGAGATGAGTATTCGGTGGCAACTGACTGAGCAATGTCGACATCGCGAAGACGAACGTTGATATCGGTAATGTAGGCCGCCGATTGCTGCAGAAGACGCTGGGCATTACGGATCGAAACATATGCCCGCGTGTTGTCCTGCAGCGTGATACCCGTCTTCGAAATACCGACGACCTTCATTTCGAGGGCTACTCCCTTGGAGGAGATCACCGTGATGTTATCATCAAGACGCACACCAAGCTTATCAGCAAGACCAAATCCAAGAATGATACCATTGGGCAGTGTTTCCATTCGTTGCAGCTGGCCGGAGACGAGATTGTCTTTGATGTGGAACAGCTGATCTTCCCGAAGTATATCCACGCCGGCCAGAGTTGCCGCTTGCTGCGACATACCATATCGCAGAATTCCCTGAAGGCCGAGGTACGGTGCAACCCCTTCTACACGGGGATCGCGCTCTATATCTCGCAGAATCTGGTAACCATTGCGAAGACGACGTTCCTCGTCACGGGGCTTCTGATTGCGAACAACGTTCCATGTGCTCGTGGTATCAGATTCGAGATCGAGAACCTGAGGACGGGACGTTCGCACATCATTGAAAATGTGGACGTGTGCTGTGGTGTTCACCGTCTTTTCGATGAAGTATGTCTGAAGTCCTGTCAGCAGTCCGGCCTGAAATATGAAAACTGTCACACCAAACATCACACCAAGCATAGCCACGATGGTTTGCCTCTTCTTACTGAAAAGGTGTACCCAAGCAATGCGCAAAAGTGGACGTTGTGCGAAGAACTGTTTCACTTAATGACCTCATCAGCATCCGTGAGGCCGGATACGATCTCGACATATCGCAGGTCTTCGACCCCGGTCGTGACTCGGACAGTCTGCTCCTTACCATCACGGCGCACGGTAAGCAATTTCGTCGATGGTACGAGCTCTCGCGGCAGCACAAGAGCCTTTGCTCGCCGATCGATCACGATGTTCGCTTCGAGCGACATTCCTGGAAGGAGTCGCAGGCCGTCAGCGTTGATCAATGCCGTTACCGACGCCGTCTTGTCCTGATTGGATACGCGCGGAGTTACCCGGGTTACGCTGCCAGTAAAAGTACTGTCTTTGAAGGCATCAAGGGAATAGATGACGGTCTGGCCTGGAACGATCAGGGCAACATCAGCTTCGTCGACGTTAAGCTCTACTTCGACGAGTGAGCTACTCCCTATCTCGACAAGGGGCTGCTGTGGCATGATGAGCTCGCCGACCTTGGGCAGTACGTCATACACTCTGCCACTCTCAGCAGCAGTAAGTACAAACTCATCACGTATAGACCGCTGAATCGAGACGTTGAGTTCGGCCGCCTTCTTCTCCGTAGCGAGTCGACGCTTCGTTGCCAGGTAACCGTCATAGGCCTTCTCGAACTGTCTTCGAGAAACATCGAACTGCGTCTGAGCGGCATCATATGCCGATTGCGACGTTGCCTGCTGTGTGAGAAGGCGTCGAAGTCGATTAGCATTCGTCGAATCAAGCGCAAGTCGAGCACGATAAGCTTCGAGGTCAGCAGCTATCGACCGAAGCAGGGCCCCTTCACTACTAGCGTTTTCACTGGCGAGTCCATACGCCTCCTGGGCGGTAGCAACAGCAAGCTCAGAGCTGACTGCACGAATGCGCAGAAGAGGCTGTCCCCTGACGACGGTATCGCCGGGCGCGACGAGGACTTCTTCCACAATTCCTGGCATCTTCGTCGACACACGGTAGAACCCTACAGGAAAGATCTTCCCTGACGCGTACACAGCCTGCGTAATGGTTCGACGCATTGGCTGAACTGTTCCTTTTTCTTTCGAACAACCAACGGGGATCGTCAAAACAAGCAGAGAAATGGCAACGATCAGTTGCAGATGGTCAAGACGCTTCATTTGAGTTTCTTCCCAACAATTGCCGACTCACGGGATTGCAGACCACGAATGATCAGCATCACGATGTCTCCGAGGATGATTTCTTCTGTGTCGTTAACCCATCCCGGAGGGATGAGATTATTTCTCAGGATCATCACGGAGCCTTTCATGGCGATGATGATCTCCGCAACGACTCTTCTCATCGGACCATGTAAAAAGAAGTAGCCTTCACTAACACCCTGCTCAACGATGGACTCAACGGTGTTGATCAGCTGTTCATTGATCGACACAAAATCAGTCACGACAGGATTTTCAGCGACCGACGTGACCATCATTCCCACGTTGGTCTGCGTCATCATCTGGTAGAAGAAGATGTTTTCCTGCGAGTAGGAATGGAACGTCGTAAAGGCACGTTCGAGCTTCTCCGGCGGTGAAAGGGGGCTTTCCGCAACAATCTTGATGGAGGACGTCAGCGTTCGAAGGTCATCAGCGAGGAGCCCCATGAGAAGCTCTTCGCGATTTTTGAAATACAGATACAACGTCCCCTTAGCAAGCTCTGCCTCTTGGGCAATACGCTCCATGGTTGTCGTTGCGATACCGTGTTTCAGAAACGCAGCGCGCGCAGAGGTCAAGATGTCTCTTCGTCGCTGATCACGCTCGCGTTCTTTTCGTTGAGTGGTTCCCATACGTAGGTACCTAGACGGTTACTTGTTCAGTACTGAGCGCAGATATTTCTGATCGATCTGTCCTGTTGCGCGATCAAAATCGGCACGCGTAACATGGTAGTCGACCAAAGCATTTATGGCATTGACCTTTGATTGAGCCAGTGACGTTTCGGCA
>JBJTEQ010000037.1:0-6888 GCA_046092945.1 Kapaibacterium sp. (SeqCode) | reverse complement strand
CCTCCGTAACTCCGTACCTCCGTAACTCCGTACCTCCGTACCTCCGTACCTCCGTACCTCCGTAACTCCGTACCTCTGTAACTCTGTCACTCCGTACCTCCGTCACTACCTATTCCCATACATCGTTCCGGCTCCCACTGCAACGAGGCCATCATACCCCCCGTAATCAAGTTCGCGGTAGTAGGCAAAGGAGTAGAATGTGTTGTTCGCCGATGCGGTGTTGCCTTCAAACTCCTCGTAGTTCACGTCGATAGCGTCGTATGAATCGGCGCTGATGCGTCCGTTGGCATAGAGGTAGTTGTGGCGTCCACGGCGGACCCATTGGCGAAGGCGATAGAGTCGCAGCTGTGCATCGAAGTACATCATCCAATCGCGGTTCGGACGCCAGTTGTTGAATGACCCGGAAACGAAGATGTCGTCATCACTTGCGCCGCCGGGTGTTGGGTCCAACAGGAACTCAACGGGAACGAACTCATCGACGGAGTTTGAAATGCCCCCTGCCAGCATTGCACCATCCTCGGCACGCTGCACAAACATTCCATTGCGTCGGATATCCGAAAGACCGATCGGGATCGGCTGACCTGTGGAGGGGAAACGTCCGGGATTGGAGACATCCAGCACGCGGTACTCGTTCTGAGCCGGTATGCGCGACACACGAAAGATCTTGCCGCCCTGCACCATGCCCAGAATGTCCGTCCCGATTGTACCGGGATTTACGACCGAGCGCAGCCGCTCAGAGGCAATGAACGGGTCGTACCAGCGGTTGTTTCGGTACAGCACAACCGTATGAAGATTCGTTGAGAGCAGACGCGCCGTGTTATCCTGCACCATCGTCTCGATGGTATATGCTGTTCCGCTGACGCGATAACGGGGCTGGTAGAAATCCGTCATGAAGTTCATGCGGATCGTCGCCCGGGTGTCAACGGCAAAGAACCTCGTTTCCGCGATCAGCGAATCACTATCGAGATCGTAGATCATCACCAGCCAATTTCCGGAAAAGCGGATGCTGGTCTGGACATTCGGCAGTGACAGCATTCCTCGGTAGCCGGAGTATGTGGACCGCGCCGGCATGATCTTCCAGTCGATCAGTGTTGTGCGGTTGTTCACGTCGGAGAGGAATCCATTCTCATCCGGCGTCCAGTCGGCATTGCAATGCACAATGCGCGCATACACGTTCGGGATGGATGACGCCGAAACGTCGAACTCTACCGTGACAGAATTGGAGCCTACATCGCCCCCTTTCTCTGCAGTCAGCACAACCACCGGGGGAAGGGCTTCATTAGACCCTCCATAGGCACGGATCATTCGGACAGCAACATCAGCACCATAACCGGTTATGCCCGGCATCAGCAATAGAAGGATCAGGACGATGCGTCGCATCATCCCCGGCGGGCCTTCATAACCTCGCGCTGACGCAGACGGATCTCGCGGCGCATGGACGCTTCTTCGTACCGAAGTTTCTCTTCGTCGGTCTGCGGCTCGAGGGGCGGTGCGGGAAGGGGCTTCCCATATTGATCGATAGCGACAAAGGTCAGGTATGCTTCCGACGTCCGTGTGCGTGTTCCGTTGAGTGGATCTTCCCTTTCCACGTGAACGAACACCTCCATGGAGGTATGGAATGCGCGCGTGAGAACAGAGGATATGTGCACGACGTGCCCAAGTTTGATCGGCTCGTTAAAGTTGATCTCATCAACGGAGGCCGTAACGCAGACCTTGCCACTGTGACGCATCGCACTTAAGGCGGCAGCGATGTCAATCCAATGCATCAGTCGGCCGCCAAGGAGGTTTCCGAGGTAGTTGGTGTCATTCGGGAGCACGAGCTCGGTCATGACCACGGTACTTTCAGCCGGCGTCTTCATTTTATCCCCATTTCTAAAGCGTCAACGACGGATCTCTGCTCAGGTTGTTTCACCATCCGTCGATAGGCAGCAACGGCTGTGCGTGCTTCGTCGTTTCGTTGAAGTTGGATCAGAATATCAATCTTCTGAACCAACGCTGGTTCCAGCCATTTACTGTCTGGATACTCGTCGATGATCGCATCGTACTGAATGATCGCTGCACGGCGGGCGTAGGTGCGGATATAGTGCTCAGCAGCTAGCCAGAATCTCTCGGCAAGCCTATCACGAAGATCGCGTATTCGCTTGGTGGCCTCAAGTCCCAGGGAGTCCCGCATGTACATGGACTGAAAGTCCGTGTACGCCATGATCGCCTTGCGGGTATTCTCCTGATCTCTGTCGGCCGGCAACGCGATCTTATCATAGCACAGTGCGGCCTTGTACATTGCCTCGCGCACGAATTCACTCGACGGGTACGAACGGCGCAGCTGGTTGTAGTTGAATGCCGCCATGATGTACTCGCTGCGCTGAAAGTTGATCTCAGCCAAGTAGTACTGCGCGTCATCCGCATACTGCGATGCCGGATACTGGAGTTTGATCACGTCAAACTTTGCCTGCGCTTCCAGCCAGTTGCTATCGTCGTACGCCGCCTTGGCCTCGGTATAGATCTCGTCAACAGTCTTCGACTTTTTCGCCCCCTCCGCAGAGGAACACGAACTGAGAACAATGCCGAACACGGCTAAGAGAGGAATGAGCAAACGAAACATGGGCGAAGTTACGGAGTTACAGAGGTACAGAGTTACAGAGTTACACCAGTGACGGGAGTTACGTTTGGTCAATGTCACCTCCGTACCTCTGTAACGTACCTCCGTACCTCTGTAACGTACCTCCGTACCTCCGTAGCTCCTTACCTCCGTAACTCCGTATCTCCGTAACTCCGTACCTCCGTAACTTCAGCTCATGTCTCGCCCAAACACTTCTACAGACCCGGTGCGCCGTGATGATGACGTTGACGCATCGTTGCGTCCGATATCATTCGATGACTTTACCGGACAGCGGAAGATTGTTGAGAATCTGAAGATCTTCATCGCTGCTGCTAGGGGGCGAGGAGAGTCGCTGGACCACGTGCTGCTGACCGGACCTCCGGGTCTGGGCAAGACGACGCTTTCGCACATCATTGCGCGTGAGATGCAGGCGCAGATCAAGATCACCTCGGGACCGGTTCTTGAAAAGCCGGGAGATCTTGCGGGACTGTTAACGAGTCTGGATGAGAACGATATTCTGTTCATTGACGAGATTCATCGTCTGTCGCCGGTCGTTGAAGAATACCTGTATTCTGCAATGGAAGACTTCCGACTCGACATCATGATCGACTCTGGTCCGGCTGCCCGCTCGGTGCAGCTCTCCATTCCCCGCTTCACGCTGGTTGGCGCAACAACACGTCAAGGCTTGCTTACCGCCCCTTTACGGTCGCGCTTTGGCATCACCAATCGGCTCGACTACTACGACGCGGCAGATCTCGCCTTGGTCATCCGTCGCAGTGCCGCACTGCTCGGAGCACCGATCGATGATGACGGAGCGAACGAGCTTGCCCGTCGTGCCCGCGGAACCCCGCGCATTGCCAACCGTCTGCTTCGCCGCACGCGGGATTTTGCCGATGTGAAAGGGGGTGGCACCATCACACGCGCTGTAGCACGTATGGCACTCGAGGCTCTGGATGTTGATGAGTTCGGCCTGGATGAGATGGATACACGGGTAATTCTGGCGCTGATCGAAAAGTTCAATGGCGGTCCGGTGGGGATCTCCACCCTTGCTGTTGCCGTGGGCGAAGATGCCGGGACACTTGAAGAAGTCTACGAGCCATTTCTGATTCAGCAGGGCTTTTTGCAGCGCACGCCCCGCGGACGCACTGCCACGCCCCTTGCCTATCGTCATATGGGTCTGAGTGCGCCCAATGTCTCTGCGACCTTATTTTCGGGCGAAGAAACATGAAGACCCTTCGCCTTACCCTCGCCGTCGTTCTTCTTTGCATGTCAGTACCCGCCTTTGGGCAGAGTACGGGTGCAAAGGTGGACCTGTATTCGGCTGTTCGTGTAGAGCTCACGAGCCGCGACCTGCTGGAGTCCTTAACGTGGTGGGCGCGCCTTGGATTTTCGCCCATCCGGCGTCCGGGCGACCGTGTAGATTCGGCTCTCACGCTGACGGACGGACAGATCGTCGTCACGCTGGTGCGACGCTCACAGCCGTCACCGGCGCTCATCTTCAGTACCGAGGACCTAGAGGGGACTAAGCGTACCCTGGATGCGATGGGATATCGCTCTGACGCGGCGACTCAGGATTCTGTCCTGCTGGAGATCCGACTGCGCTCACCGAACAACGTCTTCGCAACGATCCGTCCGAAAAAAGTTGAAACCGAAGTGCGGACCACTGCAGAACTGAATCCAGTCTGCGGCAAGCTCACAGAGCTTAGCACGGCTGCGGAGATCCTCGACGTCGAAAAGCAATGGTGGACCAGGCTTGGCTTTACCGTCGCACGCGGCGATTCAGTACCCTATCCCTTTGTGAATATGACGAGTGGCTTCACGGAGATCGGCATCCATCAAGGACGCGATGTTCCGTCACTCACGCTTACCTACTTCATGCCCGATATGGCGCAGCGAATTAATCGTCTGCGCAATCAGGGTATCGAACCTGCAGAAGTGGTCCCCGGTATCGACTCCCAGATCCGTAACGCTGTGTACGTTTCCCCGGATGGACAGGTGGTGTATCTGTTTGAAGGAAAACGGTGAGTTTAGTTACAGAGTTACGGAGTTACGGAGTTACGGAGTTACAGAGTTACTGAGGAGCAGACTTTCTCAGTTTTTCTTTTGTAGTCTTAATGGCCGCTCGCATCATCTTCCGAACCTGCAGAGCGGCACCCTCCAGTTCGATAGTGGATGATGTAACGGCAAGCGGGGGCTGCTTATGTAATATCCCAAGCCAGTAGTAGAATTCGCCAAGCTCCTTTTCGGCAATCTTGAGTTTATGATGGAAATCCTTCGTCGACTCCGCAAACTGAGCTTCGCGGATGTTCGCACCTACGGAAGTTCCGCATCGATACAGCTGTCGCAATGCGCTTTCATCGGTGCGCTTGGGATCGGGAACCTCGTGGCACCAACGGCGAACGAGAGCTCCAAATGTGACAGACATGCGTTGTAACGGCCCTTGGCTGTCGCTCGTGTGGATGATATCGATGTCTTTCATTGATTCATAGAGCAGATACGGCATAAAAACGTGACACTGATGTCGCACCTCCGTACCTCCGTACCTCCGTACCTCCGTACCTCCGTAACTCCGTAACTTGCTCGTCTATGAGCACAGACATTACGTCCAGAGCGGACGATTACTCGCAGTGGTACATTGACCTTGTCCGCAAGGCAGGTCTAGCCGATTATTCCGCCGTCAAAGGGTGCATGGTCATAAAGCCGTATGGCTTTGCGATCTGGGAAAACATGCGCGATACGCTGGACCGGATGTTCAAGGACACGGGGCATGTGAACGCCTACTTTCCCCTGTTCATCCCGAAGAGTTTCCTGAGTAAGGAGGCTGCCCACGTAGAAGGCTTTGCGAAGGAATGCGCGGTTGTAACGCATTACCGCTTAAAGAATGCCGACGATGGCAGTGGTGTAGTGGTCGACCCAGACGCACGGCTTGAAGAAGAGCTGATCGTGCGTCCGACATCGGAGACGATCATCTGTAACACCTATCGCGACTGGATCCAATCCTATCGCGACCTGCCCCTTCTCATCAATCAGTGGGCCAACGTGGTGCGATGGGAGATGCGTACGCGTCTGTTCCTGCGCACGGCAGAATTCCTCTGGCAGGAAGGCCACACTGCACACGCAACTCGCGAGGAAGCGATCGAGGAGACACGCAAGATGCTTGACGTGTACGCCACGTTTGCCGAAGAGTGGATGGCTATTCCGGTGGTCAAAGGCGTCAAGACAGCCAACGAGCGCTTTGCCGGTGCGGAAGACACCTACTGCATCGAAGCGCTGATGCAGGATGGCAAGGCCCTTCAGGCCGGAACGTCGCACTTCCTGGGTCAGAACTTTGCCAAGGCCTTCGATGTGCAGTTCAGCTCGAAGGACAACACGCTCGAATACGTCTGGGCCACCTCATGGGGCGTCAGTACACGCCTTATGGGCGCCCTGGTGATGGTCCACTCCGATGACGAAGGACTGATGATCCCACCAAAGCTTGCACCGCACCAGGTGGTGATTGTTCCGATTCCAAAGCCCCTTGCCGATCTTGATCCCCACATCACGAGTATCGCTTCGGAGCTCCGCTCCCGTGGTATTCGCGTGAAGATCGACACAGACGACCAGAGTCGTCCGGGCTTCAAGTTTGCCGAGTACGAAAAGCTCGGCATCCCGGTCCGCATTGCCGTTGGTGCGCGCGACCTTGCCAATGGCACCGTAGAAGTTGCCCGACGCGATACACGGACGAAGGAGAACATGCCACTCGAGGGTCTTGCTGACGGCATCGTTGCACTTCTGGCAGAGATCCAGCAGTCGATGTTCGACCGTGCCAAGGTCTACCGCGACTCGCATATCACCCGCGTTGACACATGGGAGGAATTCGTCGCTACACTCGATGGGCCAGGGGGCTTTGTCAGCGCGCATTGGGACGGCACCGGTGAGACCGAAGACCTGATTAAGGATGAAACCAAGGCAACCATCCGTTGTATCCCTCTTGATAACCCACAGGAAGTTGGCACGTGCATCCGCACCGGCAAGCCAAGCACTCAGCGTGTGCTGTTTGCCAGAGCATATTGAAGAAAGTTACGAGTTACGAGTTACGAGTAACGAATTTGTTTTTCGTCTTTCCCGCGAAAGCGGGATTACATCTTCATGGCGCATAATTCCCTCGCTGCGCTCGGGATGACGACTTGTCACTCGTCACTTGTCACTTGTCGCTCGTCACTCGTCACTTGTCACTTGTCACTTGTCACTTGTCACTCGTCACTCGTCACTTGTCACTCGTCACTCGTCACATGCGCACTCTCATATTC
>JBJTEQ010000036.1:0-4885 GCA_046092945.1 Kapaibacterium sp. (SeqCode) | reverse complement strand
CGCTTCAATGGACGATTCCGGATCTTCCGGATGACCTGTTTCCATCACGCCCTTACCCAGCAACGTCATGCGTGCCGTAAGGGACTCCAGCGACATCAGCTTACCGGCACGCAGCTGCGCAATAGCGCGCCGATACTCGGCAGCAGTAATGCCCGACGAGGCGATCTCTTCCAGAACGCGGCGGATGCCCCCTTCAGCCTTCGTAAGATTCTGCTCGTCAACACCGGCATAGATGGCCAGGAGTCCACAGTCGGCAAAGAGTTGCAGCTGCGAATACACGGAGTAGGTGAGCCCGCGTGATTCCCGCAGTCGCACGTTCAGTCGCGACGACATGCCGTCGCCGAGGACCACGTTCAGGATCTGCAGGGCATGACGGTCCTCGTGCCGGCACCCGGTGGTGCGCGCCTGCCAGAGCACGTGCGCCTGCTGCGAAGCCCGTTCAATGGACATATGCGACGCTGCACGCGGCGCTGGCGAGGTCCGGCGGGGTGGCGCTTGGCGTGCCGGAGCAGCATGCATAAGCTTCTCGGTCAGACGCGCGATATGCTGCGGGTCACACCGACCGCTGACGGCCACAACAATCGATCCGCTGTGGTAATGTCGTTGGTGAAAGTCGCTGACATGTTCGGTGGTAATGCTCTGCACATCGTCAACGGTTCCAACGATCGGAGAACCCAGCGAGTGACGCGGAAACATCTGCAGCTCGCCGATATCGAAGATGTGCTCTTCGGGTTCGTCTTCGTAGGAACGGATCTCTTCAGTGATGATCGAGCGTTCCTTCTCAATGTCTGCCTCCGCAAACACAGGCCAGAGGACAACATCCACCAGCGTGTCCATGACCTGATCGATGTGCTCGCTCAGCGTCCGGACGTAGTAGCAGGTCTCTTCCTTCGTGGTATAAGCATTGGCATAGGCACCGCGGTTTTCGAAGTCCTTGGAGATCTTCGATGCCGTACGATGACGTGTACGTCGGAACGAGGTGTGCTCCACGAAGTGTGCAACGCCGCGGTGACCACGGGGCTCATCACGCGTGCCGGCCTTAACCCAGATACCAATGGCTGCAGAGTCCACATGCGATACCGGATCGCACACAACGCGGATTCCATTCGGCAGAGTGATGTCGCTAGGGGGCGTCCAGACAGACCGCGGACGTTGGAGGTTCATGGCGGCGAAGATACGGTCGAAATCAACGCTGATGCTGCCAGCAGAATCCGCTTGGGTCCTTGGTCATGCGCGAGCATCGCGTGCCCTTGGCCGTGATGCCCTGACACTGCGTCGAGGCCGAGTTCGACGGAGACGGCACTGGCTGCTGAACCTGCTGTTGTTTCTGCTGTGCCGCCGGAACGACCGTTTCGACGGAGGTCGGGCGCGTTGTCACCTTGATATCCGTCACGGGATGAAGTTCCCATGCTGAACCACGCCAGATTCGGCTATTCCCCGAGCCGGCCGACTCGTCGGCATGCATGGCATCAAAGAACACCCAGCCCCGTACCGTTACCCAGCGTCCAAGGAATCGATCTCTCAAGGCCTGCTGCGACCAGTCAATGCCGCGCTCTTTCATGGCCTGACGGAATCGTGGAGTGACCTCGACGACGAGCAACTTCGTTGCATTGTTTACGTCGTTCGGATCCAGCGTCAGCTCAATATGCGTATCGCGATGCCATGGATCCTTTGACTTGCAGTTGACGGTCTCAACGGCACCGATCTTTACATCTGCAACGTAAGCCGTGATCTCCGCAGCATCGCCCTCACGAAAGCCCGAGGGCGACTCTCCGGCGGCAAGTAGTTTCGCAAACGTGATCGAGCGGTTGATCTGCGCATCGGTCGGGAATCCTTCGCGGTTCTTCTTGCGGTTCAGTACCTGCGCATCGGCGCGCACAGCATTCCCCTCTGCCGCGCACGTATCAAAGGTCGATTGCGAAAAGATTGCCTGCTGCGAGGCAAGCAGAATGATGATGGCGCTGATGACGACCCGCATAACTGGACGCTTCATTGTACCTCCGCCACACTCCACGATAACGTCCGTCCGGCCCACATCGGAACCACCTCGCCATAGGACATCGGTATCTGCATCGGTTCATCGACAAGTCGCACGGTGGTTGCCGGCGGGTTTACGTTGTAGAGTCGGCGAGCATTGTCGCTGACAAACGCCTGCAACCGGCTTTCAGCGCCGTGTCGCACAAAGAGCTCGGCGAGCATCGGTAGAATGATTGGCGCTGTGAATACGCCAGCGGCGCAACCCGGCGCTTCTTTCTTATCGCGCGGATGCGGGGCACTGTCACTACCGAGCATCAGTTTTGGATGTGCACTCAGGGCAGCATGCAGCAGCGCCTCGCGGTCTTCCGGACGCTTTGCGATCGGCTTGCAGAACAGATGCGGGTTCAGCAGGCCCCCTGCCACATCATCAAGCGTGATGATCAGGTGATGGGGCGTAACCGTCGCGCGGAGGTTGTCAAACTCGTCGAGAAGTCCAACGGCCTTAGCTGTGGTGATATGCTCCATGGTGATCTGCAGCTTGGGATATCGCGTGGCAAGCTCGCGATATACCTCGCAGAACTCTGCTTCGCGGTCCATTACAAAGCCGTGTGTTTCGCCATGCACGAGCAGCGGAATGCCAAGCTCCTCCATCATCGCGAACACATGATCCATGGCCAGGACTTCGCGCACACCTGCTTCGCTGTGCGTTGTAGCTCCGGCAGGGTAGAGCTTAATGCCGATGATGTGATCGCGCGCCGCCAGCAGCTCCTCACGTGAATAGTCTCGGAAGAACAGCGTCATGAACGGCTCAAAGGCATAGCCCGAAGTTGCGCGACGCACTTCTGAGGTGTACCAGTGCAGACGCTCGACGTTGTCGACAGGTGGCAGAAGATTCGGCATGATGACAGCACCGGCGAAGTGCTGTGCCGTGAGCGGAGCAACTAAATCGAGCATCGCATCTTGGCGCACGTGGAGATGCATGTCGAGTGGCGAGTGAAGAACAATTTCCATGGCTTAATCGGCAAGTGAATAGTCTGGGATATCGGCTTGGGGATGAATGCTGCCGTCGTGTTCTACCTGACCGCAGAAGGCTGTGAGGCCATTGGTCAGAAGCACGTAGGGGGCTTTGAGGGACAAGTTATACCAGGCAGTCTGACGAAGAGTGGCATCGTTGATCGGCGTGGATGCCGACTTACATTCTACCAGCAGAAAGGGATTGAGGTGGCTATCGCGCCAGAGCAGGTCGAACCGCTGAGCGTTCTGCGAGGGGGCTGAATTGACAACCCGCTCAATACTGCAGCGTCCGAGTGGATAGCCCCGTGAAAGGAGCCAGTGCAGGCAGTGCTGACGCACCCACTCTTCAGGAGTAAGAACAACATTGGCACGTCGAACAGGATCGTAGATGCGGGTTGCCACGCCATCGTGAGAGATCTTCATCTCGAAGGATGGAAAGATCAGTGCTGGTAGCACATCGGCGCTCATCGGCGACCCGTGGTGCGAACGTCCTGCACCTTCTTGGTCAGCATATAGGTAATGAAGATGAAGGCAACCCCATTTGCCCACACGATGCTCACGTCCATGCGGATTAGTCCGTAGGTGAGCCATAGAATGCATCCCGTGATCATCAGCCATAGCATGCCAACGCTGAGCTGTTCTACTTCCTGTGTGCGCCATACGCGCAGTGCCTGCGGCGCGAGGGCGAATGTGGAGCAACAGCCGGCCAGCAGTCCGAGCGCGGTAACGGGGTCAAAAGAAAGCGTCATGAATGCTTATGATGTAGCCGCAATGGTGCGGTAGTGCGGGATGATCACATGGGGCATGTTGGTAACGATGCCGCTGGCGCCATGATCAAGCACGAACTCCAATTCCTGCGGGGTGTTAACGGTGTAGACGCCGTAGGGTATTCGGAAATGCTGACAGATGTCGGCCCGCTGACGGTTGACCTCTTCCAGGGAACATCCGAAGCCGTCGGCACCGCAAGCGCCAACCACGCGGGCAGGCGAGCGTGTATCGCCGGGCACGTTCAGCGCGATGGTGCGAGCATCACGGGCAATGGAGCGGATATAGACAAGGGCAGCATGGTCGAACGAGGAGAATACACACTTGTTAAACATCTCTACGGAGCGAACCAGCTCCAGCAGCTCCGCCATTTCGCGAGCCGTCTGCTCTGAGGCCGGACGCGGTTTGATCTCGATGTTGACGTAGGCACGTCCACGCATCAGCTCAAGCACGTCCACGAGTTTTGGAATGCGCTCTCCGGCGAAGTTTGGGCTGAACCACGAACCGGCATCGAGCTCCCGTAGCTCGTCAAGAGAACGTTCAGTAATCGGTCCGGTACCATTGGTTGTACGCTCGAGGGTGTCATCATGAAACACCACCATCTGACGATCCCGCGTGTACTGAACGTCGATCTCCACCATCGGTGCGCCGGACTCGAGAGCCAGAGCAACGGCGGCCATGGTGTTCTCCGGGGCGATGCCCGAAGCGCCACGGTGCGCACAGACGACGAAGGAATTTGCTTCAACGAACTCGTTGAATGGGATCATTGATGCTTCTCCGGAAGCGATGGTGAAAATGTGCCGTGGGACAAACCTCGGTAACCGCGGACAATATCGGCAAAATGCATGCGACGCTTTCCGGGTAGCTGCACTTCGTCCAGCGAGAGCGCGCCATCGGCGCAGCCCGCAATGAGCTGCTCGCCAACCACCATCCACTCTCCCGGCCTAATGGGCTCGTGAGACCGTGAGGCAGAGGTGATCTTCAGAACGTCTCCGTTCCAGATAGTCCAGGCAGCCGGCGTGGGTGAGTGTGCCCGGATGAAGTTCCGCACGTGCTCTCTCGAGCCAGACCAGTCGATACCGGCATGCTCGCGGAAGATCTTCGGGGCCGGCGTGGCCAGGGAATCGTC
>JBJTEQ010000035.1:0-2885 GCA_046092945.1 Kapaibacterium sp. (SeqCode) | reverse complement strand
CCGCAGATCCCATGTTGCGCATCAGCGTGATCGCCTCGTCGGTACTGCCGTGCATGATGAGCCCCTTGGACACATCGATCGCATCGAGCAGGCGTCCGTAGTCGGCACGGATGGGTATATCAACTCCCACAGCCGTGCGGGTGGACGATGCAGCACAGGCAACGCGGGTGTAGAGGGCGTCATCGAGCGTGTGGATTTGAAATCCAGCTGTGAGCTTTGACTCCGACGTGCCGGCCATGCCCTCATAGGTCACGAATCGATACCCGGCAGCCCATCCCCAGTGCATTGATGGAGTCTTCAGAGCCAGTGGGTGCCATTCGGGATACGTCGTGGGGTCAAGGTGATTGCGGTCTATGTCGATCCCAATGTAGAATGTGATTGAATCCACAGATCCCACGTCCAGGTCACCCAGCGAATACCGTTGCACTTCCTTTGCATCTACCAGGAGATACGTGTCGGGAAGGGGCGTATGCTTTGTCCCGTCGTGGTGTATGGTGATCTTGGAGATGTAGTAACGAAGGAGCTCCGGTCGATAGAATGACCCTGCCCGAATGCCGGGATAGACCGATCCGAGGCGAAAGGGGGCTTTCCCATTCACCCCGTCCAATACGAGGGTTACGTCCGTACTTCTGGCAATCGTGGTCGCCAGCATCAGAACAAAAAGGATTCGAGCGGTCATGAATGCCTCGTACAGTAGGGATATCCACATTTGCGGACAAAAACACCGACGAAACTACGTCAGGTTCCGTTGTTCTGACGCGTAGGTGCGTATTTTCCACGTATCACGTTGATCTCATTGTTGGGAAGACCGTATGAAACGTTTTCTACTCCTTGCGTTGATTGCTACGGCGGCTGTGGCCAGTGTACGCGCTCAAGACATTACCACCATTCTGGGTCGCCGCGAAGCACGCACAGAACTGCGGAATCTGCTTTCGTCTGTCTCCCGAAACGATGGCGCCTCGGGTTCCGAGATGCTTAAGGTGCCTCACGATGCGTCGTTTGTGACCGTGGATGAGAATCTCTTTCAGCAGGCGCGGCAGTTACCGGACAACATCCCTTTTATCCTGGCAATAGACCTTCCCGGCATTGGATCCGTCCAGGCCGTCGTTGCCCGGTATCGTGTAATCGACGAGACAACCGAGCTACTTGCGATGACCGATGACGGTCCTGTGAAGATTCCGGCGCCAAAGAGCGTCCTGGTTCGGGGTTTCATCCCGTCGATGAAAGGGTCGTTTGTTGTTGCTTCAGTCTATTCAGACTACGCAACCGGAATGATCACGACCGGGCCCGCGAATGGAGACCGCTCGTTTCTGTTGAGCCCCCTGCAGCTTGACAAGCCTAAATCGACCATGGTGATCTACGACCAGTCGCTGGTGCCATCGCGCAATGAATGGGCATGTCATGCGAAGGAGCCGGAGAATTTCGATGCCCGGATGAGAGGAACAAAGCAATCGGAGAAATCCCAGGTGCGATATCGTCAGATCAAGATCGCTCTTGAAGGTGATTTCGACTACTATAACGATCACGGTAAGGATCTCACCAAAGCAACGAAGTATGCAGAGTCCGTTGTAGCTGCCTCAAGCGCCATATACGAACGCGACATTACTGCGACGCTGATCATTGCTCAGATCAACATCTGGACGACAAATGACCCATACCCTGGAACAAATACCTCAACTCTTCTGGGGCAGTTCGCCAACCGGTGGACAGCAAACTTTGCGAATGTGAATCGCACGCTGGCGCACCTGCTGTCGGGAATCAACGGTATTGGCGGTGTTGCGTATCTGGAGACCATGTGCAACAAGCAATATGGATATGCCGTAAGCGGACTCAACAACAACATCACATCCCCGGCTGCCGGCTATGTGTGGGATACCGATGTGTTCTCGCACGAAACGGGTCACAATGTTGGATCTCCGCACACTTTCAACTGCGGCTGGGCACCACCGATTGATTCCTGCGTGGCGGCTGAGGGTGGAACATGCTACCCCGGAACGAAGGCTGTCAAGGGTACCATCATGTCCTACTGCCACCTCACGGCTCAGGGGACCAATCTGAACTTTCACCCGCGAGTGATAGCCCTGATGCAGAATCGACTACAGAACGATGCCTGCACGCCACTTACCTACGAGCTAACGGTGAAAATCGCCGATACCGTTCGTGCTTGTCGCAACGGTGATAAAATCGTGTCGGCTACTGCCACAGCCGGGGCAGAGCCGTACACCTACCGTTGGTACAGTTCATATTTCGACACAGTGACGACGGTGAATTCATTTGTGATCAAACAGCCGCGGAATTTTTCCTTCTTTGTCGAAGCGCGTGATGCGGTTGGCAACGTTGCCAGAGATACCTGCTTAATGATAGTATGGGAATCGCCACAGGCGAAGCTGACGACCGCTTCGACCAAGCTTTGCTCAGGGAAAAGTGCCGACATTCAGTGTGAAGTGACCGGAGGAAAGCAGCCGTTTTCGTACCAGTGGCTTCGCAACGGCCAGCTCGTTGCGAATATTGGAGAATTCTACTCGCAACGCGTCGATGAGGCAACTCGCGTATCGGTAATCGTTACCGATGCAAACGGCTGTGCCGACACGGCAAATCTTGATCTGAAGCCGTACGACTTCCAGATGACCTTTCAGCCAGCTTCGCTTACCATGCCGCAGCTGCCACCGTGCAAGAATTCGTTTGTGCAAGAGTACACGCTGAGAAATACCGGCACCGATACGATTGTGGTCGACTCGGTAAGCTCTGGCGCTGCAATCAAGCCGACGATGCAGTTGCCGATAACCATTACCCCTGGTGCTTCGGTTAAGGTGCCGATCACGATTGCCGTTCGTGGTACAGGGACGATCCGTGACGACATTCTTTTCCTCGAAAAGAACTGTCGC
>JBJTEQ010000034.1:0-6008 GCA_046092945.1 Kapaibacterium sp. (SeqCode) | reverse complement strand
TCGAATTGGGCGCAACTCCCGCCTTGGTCATTGTTGTCGGAGTAATATCCACCTGGGTTCCATCCTCGACAGCCATGACCATGAACTCACCGCTTCGCAGCATTGTGGACGTCGGTGTTCTATTGCGCCTGTATCGGTCAGAGGGGCGGTTAACGCTGTAATACTGCGTCCCCAGATGCCGAATGGGAATTGCGGCGTAGGTATCAGTCGACTGCGCCAATGTGTTGAGAACGTAGACAACGATCGGCACATCGGAGGTAACGAAAAGCGACTTCCTTTGCGGGATCTCCGAGGCGTTGTTTACATGGTAGAGGTGCACAGACTCCACATGAACGGAGTTGGCAGGTACCGTGACGATTGTTTCTCCGGAGAACTGCGACATGATACGAACAGTCGCATCGAATTGGGAAGAGATGAAGATCTGCAGACGTGGATCGATCCCAACTTCAAGCAGCTCATTCTGCATGAATCCGACGACGAATGAGGTACCTTCGAGTGACGATGCACCCCGTCGCGGCAGTACCCTCTCAACTTGAGCCGCGAGTTGCAGGCTGCTGAGGAGGCAAACAATGGCGACGATGATTGGAAGGGGCTTCACATCGCGTCGATGTTACGACAAATCAGTCGTTAGCGCAACAGATAGCGTCGAGAAGGGCATGGGATGTATTGCGGCCGGCCATCGGGAATGTGGGCTCCCGGAAGCAGGAAGTCTGTCTCTCGGTCCCGAACGAGCCTCTCGGGATGACTCTCCCCACTCACGCCTCCCAACCAGACCACGTCCGTGACCTCATCCGAAATGATGCTTGCCTCGATGGTGTCGGCAGCCACTTTGGCTAGCCCCTTTCGATCTCCCGATTCCTTCCGGAACGTGATGCTCACGGCGTCGCCGTCGGCTCGAAGGGTGCGCACCGTATCGGAGACAAATCGCATCACGATCGTATTCCCGGCAATCTGATCGAAACGAGCCGGAGTAAGGGTGTCGGATGGTGAGAGAAGCACAGCCTTGCCGGTTCCGGTGACTGTTCTCAGCTGGCGGTCCTTCGATTCGGCCATAATGGTAGCAGCCTGCAGAACAGACGAGTCAGACCAGACCGTCGGCGATTCGGTCAGGAGAATAGTCCCGGCAGCATCGTTGTACTGCAGCGCACCTGACTTCGAAGCAGTTGAGCCGCGAACCATTTGCACATTCCCCTTCGCCACGAGCGCCGAAGCGGACTCGCCATCGGGCGACGGCCCTGATTGAAGCAAGTCACCGGCAATGAAGGTGGTATCTATCGACTCCGACGAGTCAGAGGACCATGACCAGGCCTGCGCGGCACCGATCAGCTCTATCGAATGTCCGGCGGCATCTCTGCGCGCAACCTCAGCGCGAAAAAACGCATTTCCGGTTGAGTCATCGATATGCACGTTTCCCCGAGCAAGCATCGTATCACGGTCACGGTCATATTCCAGCGAATCGCACCAGATCCTGACGCTGTCATCGATGGCGTGAACGTTGCGTCGAAATGATGCCATTCGACGGCGCATATCGTAAGATCCGATAGTGCTGGTTACGACCACGTTACGCTGGTGCACACGAATGCCGTTTGTTGCGGAAGCGATAGAGGTTGCGCCCTCGTAGGTGATCGACGGTGCAGTGATGATCAGATCACCCTGACGGATCAACACCGAACCGGTGAGCACGACGCTGTTTCGCGCGACGTCGTGGAGAACTTTCTCGCAGCGCCCCGTCACGTTTCCCTGGGTAAATCGCACGTTACCGATAAATGTCCGAACGGCAGACCCCACAGGACCGGATCCCACCAAACTGTCCGCATGTTCAAGAACAATCGGAATCTCCGGGCCAACGTCGTCCTGTGCAGAGAGCGTCGGAACCAGAGCTAGTGACATCAGAACGATGAGAAACACATGAATCATACCACCCAAATCTACGCCGCGTACCAACATGCAGATCATGAACCGTACTTTTGCTTCGTTCTTCTCACCCCGAGGTACCGTGCACGACGTTGGAGTTCTACCCAGAGAGCGAGCAGTCATTGCCGCTGTTATCCGTAAAGGGGCCGACCCGGTTACCGTGGAGGAACATCTCGACGAGCTGGAAATGCTCCTTGATACTGCCGGCGCCGATGTTGCAGGCCGACTGACGCAGGAACGCGACAGGCCGGACATTTCAACGGCCTTCGGCAAAGGAAAGGTCGAAGAACTGAAAGAACTCGTTGAATCAAGCAACGCCTCCTCCGTGGTGTTCGATGACGAACTGTCCCCGGCCCAAGTGCGCAATCTTGAGGAAGCCCTTAAGATCAAGGTTCTTGACCGCAGTGGCGTCATCCTCGACATTTTCGCAGCTCATGCAAGGACTGTAGAATCCCGCACGCAAGTGGAGCTGGCTCAGCTCGAGTATCTACTTCCGCGCCTGACCCGCATGTGGACTCACCTGTCGAAACAGTTTGGTGGTATCGGCACTAAGGGGCCGGGAGAAACCCAGATCGAAACAGACCGACGGATGTATCGCACGAGGATGCAACGTCTGCGCGAGAAGCTGAAAGAGATCGACGTCCAGCGTGTGGTTCAGAGAAAGGGTCGAGAAGGTCTGCCTCGATTCGCGCTGGTCGGCTACACCAATGCCGGAAAGTCATCGTTGATGCGCGTACTGACAAAGGCCGATGTGTACGTGCAGGATCAACTCTTTGCTACACTTGACACCACAGTTCGAACATTCTCGCTTCCGTCGGGACAGAAAGCACTGGTCTCAGACACGGTGGGCTTCATCAGCAAGTTGCCCCCTCAGCTGGTTGCGTCATTCCGATCAACGCTGACCGAGACCCTCGAGGCCGACATTCTTCTGCATGTTGTCGACATCAGCAATCCTCACTATCGAGAGCAGATGGCTGTTGTCGAGCAGACTCTGAATGACCTTGGAGCTTCGGACACACCGGTGATCGTCGTTTTCAACAAGATCGATGTCCTTGATGAACCGGCAACTATGGACGACGCCGAAGCCGAAAGCCCAGGCTGCGTTTTCGTCAGTGCCCATCGCGGACTCAACATTGATCGCCTTCTCCATGTGATGCAGTCGACATACGAGGAATCGGCGATCCTCCGCCTCCTACGCATCCCATATGAGGAAATGAATGTCGTTGCCCGTCTCTACGGCGAAGTCGAAGTGCTTCGTCGAAGCGATGAAGATTCCGCAGTATTATTGTCAGTGCGTGTACCTGCAGACCAGCTGGCCCCCTTCACTGCTCGCTATCGGCGGTACGTAACAACCGAACACTCCTCTCAACCAACGGCACTTTGAGCACATTATGGCTGCCATTTGGATACTGGCTCTAATCCTCATCACCTACGTTGTCACGATCGTTGTGATTTACGACGGCCAGCAGGTACAGACCCTCGCCGCAGCTGTGATGTTGGCGATCTGCGGCTACAGCGCGTACAAACTTTTTCAGTCGCGACTAACCCGCCTGTGATCACTTCGATGAATCTGGACCATCTGCAGTGCTTCGACGACTGACCATCCAGGGATTTGCTCTGATCGATTCGATCGATCTGGAGTTCCATTCCGGCATGACGGCGCTTCTCGGCGAAACCGGTGCCGGTAAGTCGATCATTATCGACGCTCTGGCCGCCGCCATGGGCGAGCGTGTTTCCGCTGAGCTCGTTCGGAAGGGGGCTCGAAAGGCGGTTATCGAAGCAACATTCGACGTCCGTTTCCGTGATGCGGCAGCAGCCTTCATCCGCGAGCATGAATGGCAATGGGACTCTGACGAGCTTGTGCTCCGACGAGAGATCCCCTCCTCGGGTGCTTCGCGGTGTTTCGTCAACGATACACCAGCACAGTCCGCTCTTGTGCGTGAACTATCAACCCTTCTGATCGACGTCCATGGTCAGCACGATACGCATGGCCTGTTATCCCCGTCACAGCATATCGGTGCATTTGACGCATTTGCACTTCAGGCCGAGACTGATCGCGAGATGATGGCACTGCGCTGGAAGGAGCTCGTTGAATCAAAGCGCCACCGTGACGACTTGGTTCGGCGATCTCTTGATGCCGATGCCGACCGAGCCCGACTGCAGTTCATTCATGACGAGATCGCCGCCATAAGCCCCTTGCCAAATGAGGATGAGCAGATCGGCGCGGAGCTCCGGCGAATCGAAGCTGGCGAGCATGTGCTGACGCTTGCAAATACGGCACGTGAGGAGCTGTATACCGGCGATACCAACGCATACGATCTGTTACGACAAGCAGTGGAAGCTGTACGACAGCTCCGACAGTTCGATACGTCGATGGATGGTCTGATGAAGGATCTTGAATCGGCAATGATCATCTGCAAGGAGGCGGCCGCGAGTGTTTCACTCCTTGCCGATGCGGACGATCGGGATCCACAGCGGCTCGAGGACATGCGTCTTCGTCAGGCCGCATTGCAACGACTTGTTCGGAAGTACGGTTCCCTCGAAAACGCTATCACAAAGCTGGACACGGTCACTGCTGAATTGCACGTTGTGGAGCATCTCGAGGATGCCGTGCGTGATGCCGACATGCTCGTTCAGAACGCCGAGCAGCTCGCGAAAGTGCTGGCCGCAGATATTTCGAAGCGCCGCCGGTCCTCGGCAGTCGTCTTCGGAGAGCTGGTCACGTCGAGCCTGCAGGAAATGGGAATGTCGGCGGCAATCTTTCAGGTGGGTATTGAGTCTTCAGAGCTTGGCCCGACGGGCGCTGACCGAGTTGAATTCCTGTTTGCCCCAAACCCCGGAGAACCACCACGCCCCCTATCAAGAATTGCCTCCGGTGGCGAACTCTCCCGCGTCATGCTGTCGCTCAAGCGAGCACTGCTGCAGAAGATCCCGACGGGCACTGTGGTGCTTGATGAGATCGACACCGGTATAAGCGGACGCGTGGCACGCACCGTCGGCCAGGTCATGCAACAGATCGCTGCGAACCAGCAGGTGATTTGCATCACCCACCTGCCGCAGATCGCATCACTTGCCGATCAGTTCATCCGAGTTACTAAATCATCGGATACAGGATCGACAACCGTGACAGCTGCGGCCATTGACCCAATCCAAGCTCAGCACGATGTTGCAATACTCCTTAGTGGAACAGATGTAACCGATGCCGCTCTGGCCGGCGCGAAGGAACTGATGCAACGTCCGTCAGTGGGCACTCGGCGCGCTCGGAAGGGAGCTTAGAATCAATGGGAATGTTCTCTGACCCGATGATGCCTGCGTATAATCGCCGCACGCTTTCTCCCGACGACCTGCAGGCGCGAATCCTTGAGCATGGAGACGCAATTGCAATGAACCGGATCATTGATGCCTACGAAATGGCGCGATCTGTGCATGGCGATCAGCTACGCAACGATGGCACCCCGTATTTCGATCACATTGCCCGCTCGGTTCTGATCCTGATGGATGAACTCCGCTCCTATGATACAGACTTGGTGATCGCGTGTTTTCTCCACGACGTGCTGGAAGACTCTCGAACGGTGACGCGCGAAGTGCTTGAGTACAACTTTGGGTCCTACGTTGCTTATATCGTGGACACACTCACGAAGGACCTTGACTCGGCAAAGGCAGACCCGGACCGGATCGACCTCTACTATGCAGAACGCCTTCGCAAGGCAAGTGAAGACTGCCTGCTCATCAAGCTCGCTGCTCGCCTTGACAATTTTCGATGTCTGTCATTCAATCTGAAGAAGAACCCGCTGGTCTATGTTTCCAATACGTTGGAACGCTACGTACCGATCGCCGAGACATCCGTTAACGAGCGACTGCAGCGAGTGGCCATGCTGCTCAGACACGAGGCGAATACGGTTCTTGGATAGATGCACCCCATGAAGAGTACTCAGTTATTGGAGTCAGCTCTCGAAGCGGCCCTGCAAGCCGGTGAACTGCTCCGATCGGGCTTTACGTCCTCCAAGTCCATTTCCTCGAAGGAGGGCCGTCACAATCTTGTTACGGAGTTTGATCTTGCCAGTGAGGCAAGGATAATGGAGATACTTCGTCAC
>JBJTEQ010000033.1:0-2990 GCA_046092945.1 Kapaibacterium sp. (SeqCode) | reverse complement strand
GTAGTAACGATCTTTACGGCCCTGATGGCCACAATCGTTGCCGTACCGCTCAGCTTTCTGCTCAGCTTCCCCGCTGCCCGGAATGTTATGACCGGTGGACCCCTGGAGCGGACGATCTATGTTCTTCTGCGCGCCGTGCTGAACATCATGCGCTCAATGGAACCCATCATCTGGGCGATTATCTTCTCGGTATGGGTCGGCATTGGACCCTTTGCCGGTATGCTGGCGCTGGTGGTGCATACCGTGGCATCGCTGACCAAGCAATACAGCGAACAGATCGAAGACGTCGATCACGGCCCCATCGAGGCGATCTCAGCTACCGGTGCAAACCGCCTGCAGGTCCTTTGGTTTGCGGTGGTCCCGCAGTGCGTTATCCCCTTCCTGTCTTTCACCATATACCGCTGGGACATCAACGTCCGCATGGCCACTATCATTGGCTTTGTGGGAGGGGGCGGCATCGGTACGCTGCTCACCCAATACCAAGGCCTTGCCAAGTACAACGAGGTCGGAACCCTGGTCATCCTGATCACCCTGGTCGTGTGGATCCTTGATGTGGTCAGCGCCCGTGTGAGAGAAGCGCTTCGCTAGGTTTGACGTACCGCCTCCGCCCCTTCGATCTAATTATGCTGGTGATCAGTCTGGTCATTGGTATGGGGATATTCCGCACGCCGGCAACGGTGGCGGCCAAGGCTGGGTCCGAGAGTGTGTTTTACCTTGCGTGGCTGGCCGGCGGAGTTATTGCCCTTTGCGGTGCCCTCACCTTTGCGGAGATCGGACGTCGGCTGCCGGTGACCGGAGCATACTATCGGGTGTTTGCGCAAGCCTATCACCCGCTGCTGGCCTTCGGGGTGAACACGATCATTATCGTGTCGAATGCCGCCTCGGCCGCTGGGGTTGCCATCATCGGTGCTGAGTATGTGGCCAAGGTGGTGCCGAACCTGCCCGTGCTGCCTGCAGCCACAGCGTTTATCGTGCTGCTGTATCTGGTGAATCTGGCTGGACTTCGCACCAGCGTGACGATGCAGAATGTGCTGATCAGCATTAAGCTCCTGCTCCTTGGGGGCATCATCATCGCCCCCTTCATGGTAGCGCCGGATGTTGTCAGCGGTGCTGCGACTGCAACGCAGGGGGCTGCCGGACCCCTTCAGGCATTTGGTACGGCTCTTATCGCCGTGGCCTTTACCTATGGCGGTTACCAGTCCACGATCAACTTTGGCGGCGATGCCTCAGATAATGGCCGTCAAGTGTTTCGTGCCATCATGGTCGGCGTGACAGCCGTCACGGCGATCTATCTCGCGGCAACGTGGGCCTATGTGCAGGTGATCGGCTTTGACCGGCTGGCCGGATCGTCGGCAATTGCCTCAATGGTTATGGAACGCCTGGCCGGCCCTGTCGGCAACCAGCTGGTACTGATTGCCATGGTGATCTCGGTCTTCGGGTACATGAACGTGGCAATGCTGTCAAATCCTCGCGTAATCACGGCCATGGCCGAAGACGGAGTGATATCGCGCCGGCTTGCTGCGTCCGCATCAAATGTCCGGGGTGTAAACGCCCTGACGCTTTCACTGTTCACCGCCCTGAGCATTGTCTGTGTGTTCTTTGGTGAATCGTTTGAGCAGATCCTGAATTACACCATCTTTCTTGATTGTATCGGAATGGCAACAGCGGCGGGTGCGCTCTTTCTGCTGCGCTCAAAAACGCCGTTAAGAGCAACATCTGTTGTAACCGGCGGGTTGTTCATCTCTTCGTATGTATTTATTGCTGCAAGTATTTACATGGATGACCCGAAAGCAGCGATCTATGGAATAATCCTGCTTGGAAGCGTTGGAATTAGTAAGTTTGCGTATGACAGGATTTGGCCGAGTGGGACCAAGAGGGCCTAGGGAAAGTTCCTGTCCGAAAAGTCCGATTGTGCTGTATTGTTCGCCCATTGCACGCAATGGTAACTTGCCATACAGCTTTTGAACAAGGGGGGATAACTTGACAGGAGCAAGGAAAATGGTGCGGTTTCCGATAGTTCCGATATGCCTTGTTCTACTAGGTTTTCTGTATGGGTATTCAGAGGTATGGGCGTCGGTTTCAAAGGTCGAAGATGGTTCGACGTCCGTCGCCCGGTGTTATGCGTGGAAAGTCCGAATAGATCCTTCTGTACCAGGATCTGCCGGATCTTCTTCCGAGCCGGTGCAGTCGATCATCTCGTCGAGATGTCGGGCAGAAATTCTGTCCTGCAAATTCTCCGTGGAAGTCACCTGTGGTCAGTCACTGAATTCTGACCCTCCGGTACCATGCCACCCCTGTGGGACGCAGCAGTGCGAGAGAAAGCAACCAATATGCCGCTATGTTTCGCGGGGGTACTCCAAGGGCAACTGTGAAACAGCGTCGGTAGAGGTCTGCCGGGACTGGGTAAAGAGCTGTATCGACATTGCTCGTATCCGCGAGCAGTATTTCGACGAGCTGAAAGCCCTGTGTCCACAGGCAATCGACGACTTCGAGGTACGACTGCGGTCGGAGTCCGTTGCGCCCTAACGTCATCGTGTCGAAGATTCATGTCATCAGCGTTGCTGTCCTTTGGCTAGCGATCGGCTGCGTGTATCCGAGCTGGTCTCAGATCGTCACCGGCGTCTCCAAGGAACATGCCCGCCACCTCTGGTATGTGTCGTACATCAATGACTTCGGCGTCGGCTATGTGGAATGGCAGTATGGCGAGCTGAAGGTCATTTCACACTTGTCGTCATACGTTAGCTCAGTGGCGGTTCCCGTATACCTGGAGCTTTCCGCTGAAGAATGGCACAGCGAAGGGGCTTCGAGTCGGCGCACGGGAAGCCCCCTGAGAGGCGCAGACAACGAGATCGGTCGAATGGGACGCTCAATGGCATTCAGCTACGCTCCCGGCAGCCGCCTTAGCTACTATCGCCTCTGGCATGCGGTGAACACCGACACCACCTCGCACCGACCTTCGCCCGATGTTGTTGCCCGTCAGCGTAGCTGGG
>JBJTEQ010000032.1:0-5983 GCA_046092945.1 Kapaibacterium sp. (SeqCode) | reverse complement strand
GCACGTAGGCCATGGTAAAGCCCCGCGCATTCGATGTAGCGGTGATCGTTGTGCCCCTTGGCTGGACAAACGGCACTGCCTTGCTCTCAAACCCACTCTTCATGAATGAGCGCGTAAGATCAACAGCAAGAGGCGATGGATATGGCTGGTCCTGGCCCTTCATGAAGGGGGCTGTAAGGACAAGAACAACGAGCAGTCTGGTAATGGTCTTCATCGAGGAGAGTTAAGTCTGTTGCGAATGAAAAAGTAGAGCGGCAGAGCAATGATCGCAATGCCGATGATCTGGAACAACGTCATTGTCACAGCAAACAACAGACCAAGTACCCACTTCAGGATGCTCCAAAGCACATAGCCAATGCCAAGTGCTGCGAGAATCGAGATGATGTTCTTTGCGTTCATGATGATAACATATTCAGAATGTGTGCCAATTGATGTGCTGCTGCGCGACGCTCGTACTTCCGGACTTCGTCGCTGTTGGCCTGCATGACCACCTCGCCCCCTTTCCATCGTGTGATGAACGTGTCGATGATCGAGGCAATGCCCTCAATATCATCCTGGGCCGCACTGAGGCCCGCGTGTGTTTCGTCCAGCAGACGTGCGATGGCGCTTCCTCGTGGAGCAAGGGCAATCACCGGACGTCCGACGCCGAGATACTCATACACTTTGCCCGGCACGATCTCGGCGCTTTCCTTTGCATCGTCAACGATCAGGAGTGACGCTTCACTGCGCATCAAGAAGCCTACGCTGTCTTCATGGGGCACATAGGCAATGCGTTCGGTCGATGAAGCAAACGATGACGCATCGAGCATTGCGTGGACCTCGTCACCAAACCGTCCAACAAAGCGCAAATGCACATCATCCGGCGTTAGTCGTCCACGCGAGTAAAGCAGATCCAGTGCCGCAAGGAAGGCAAGGGGCGTGCGCCGTCCATACATGGAGCCCGTGTAGGTGATGGTGAACTTTGGATTGGGCGTGTAGGCAACCTTCGGGAAGTCCGACGCATCGAATCCATTCGGCACGTGGTAGAACTTCTCGCGAGAAAGACTCGGATACTTTCGTACCGCGTCATCAATGATCCCCGTCCAGGCGCACTCCACTGCACTGGCTTCCTGAAACACCGATCGCTCCAGAGACCGATCGATCGCTGCCGGAAGAAACCACCGATCGGGTGTTGTGAGAAACTCTGTCCACGGATCGCGGAATCCGGCAACCCATGGCAGATTCGTGCGACGCTTCAGGGCACGCGCGATAAGGGCGCAGGTGTATGGCGGCGACGAACTGTAGATCGCCTCGATCGAGTGTTCGCGAATGAGTGCTTCGCCCTGCTTCACCGCAGTGAGAAGCCAGCCCACGCGAGCATCGGGAATGAAGAATGTTGCTCGAATAAATTCGGCAAGTCGTTCTTTCCATCCCGTTCGCTGCGAGCCTGCCTTGTTCACATTAACGTCGATGGCCGCCCCCTTTCCGCCCATGAAGCGACGATAGATGTCATAGGGCTCAACGATCGGTACGCGGACAACCGTGACGTCGGATGGGATCTTGGCAACAAGCGATTCGTCTCTTGCTGGGAAGTCGCCGTTCTCTACCGTCATCACTATTGGCTGCCAGCCAGCCTCGCGCAGATACGTTACATGCTTGAGAACGCGCTGAACGCCGGGACCGCCACCCGGAGGAAAGTGATAAGCGACGACGAGAACCTTCTTCATTGCGGAGTGCGGAGAATGAACGCCACTTCCATCGCGAGATCCTTCACCAGCGGTAGCCAACGAAGAGAGGTCACCTCAAAACTCGGGATGGGGCGCTGGTACTTCCATCGAAACACCGGACGCAGAGCAAAGTATCGCTGGCTGATGATATCAAGGCCGGCGCGGTGTGCAGCGTTGGCAACCTTTGACGCAGAGCAGCGGATGCGATGCAGGCGCTCGAGTTCTTCCTGGTTATCTGGATCGCCACCTCGGATGATACTGCGAAACAGCGGCCAGGGAAGAAGATGAACAAAAGGCAGAGAGCCAAGCTTTGTGCTGAGCAATTGCTGATGTCCACCGAATGGCGACGTGTACGGAGGGAAGGTCACCACAACCACACCACCAGGCTTCAGCAGCCGCGCGATATTCTTCAAGGCCACTCCCGCATCATCGAGATGTTCGATCACGTCGCGCAGGAGGACAACGTCGAACGTGGCCTTCCATTCATCGGGAATCTCGTCATAGATCACATCGTGCTGTGTGAATGTGATGTCATAGCCAAGGCCCGACCATACCGGCTGACTGATGATGCGAAGAAGGGGCTCCTGGATATCCGTGCCCAAGGCCTTGGTTGCGCCACGATCAACGTAGGCGGCCAGTACGCCCCCTTCCGCACATCCGATCTCGCAGACGGCGGCATTGGGTGGTAGAACGGCTAGGCTCTCCATCCAGGGGATAAGGGTGTGCTGCGCGAGACGGTATTGCATGCGCACATTGCGAATGGTACGCGGATGCAGGTCCATCGTGGAGATGGTATCAACGGGATCGTGGTGCATCATGACTGCCAAAAATAGCACGGTCGCGGCCCGTATCTTTGCGGCCACACATGAAGTATTCCATCATTGTTGCCGTTTTCAACCGTCCTGACGAACTGGGCGAGTTGCTCGAGAGTCTGGCCGTGCAGACGTATCGCGACTTCGAGGTCGTGATCGTCGAAGATGGGTCGTCGGTACCATCGAAAGATGTGTGCGATTCCTACGCCAGCCGACTAAAACTCTCCTACTACGCCAAGCCCAATTCGGGACCTGGTCCATCGCGCAACTATGGCTGCCGCAGGGCCTCTGGTGATTACTTCATCTTCCTGGATTCGGACTGCACCGTTCCGGAAGGCTACATGCAGGCTATAGACGCTGCAGTTGTTGAGCATGAGCTTGATGCCTTCGGCGGTCCCGACCGCGAGCACGCATCATTTACGCCAACGCAGAAAGCTATCAGTTACTCCATGACGTCGCTGCTGACGACCGGTGGTATCCGTGGTTCGAAGGTACGCGTCGGTGGAGCGTTCCACCCGCGCTCGTTCAACATGGGAATCTCCCGAGAGATCTTCAACGACACCGAGGGTTTCTCAACAATGCGCTTCGGCGAAGACGTTGAGTTCAGCATTCGCATGATGGGAAGAGGCTATAAAGTTCAACTCATCCCCGATGCATGGGTGTATCACAAGCGTCGCACAGACCTTAGGAAGTTCTTCAAACAGGTCCACAACAGCGGCATCGCCCGCATCAATATCACGCTGCGTCATCCCCATACGCTGAAGGTCACGCACTTCTTTCCGGCGGCATTTACGATCTATCTGCTCTTTGCAGTAGTATTCGCACTCTCGCAGACGCAGGGTAGCATTGCCCTTGCTCTGCCGGCCCTCTACACTGCTCTACTCTTTCTCGAAGGTTCGGTGAAGTACCGAAACCCTCTGCTTGGACTTCAGTGTGTTGCAGCGGCGTACGTTCAGCTTATCGGGTATGGCAGCGGCTTCATCCGCGGCATCATTTGGCGGATCATCATGAACAAGCCCGAGCAGGGGGCGTTCGAGAAGACGTTCTACAAGTAGGCGGCAGTTGTCAAGACACCGTTAGAGGCGAACCTGGATCATGAACGAGAAGTTCATGTGGTAGAGCAGCCCCTCGCCTGATTCATTGAGTGGTCGAGCTGTTAAGAGTTCGCCCCTTCCCTGCTGCCACGTTGGACGGGCATCTCGTCCCACAAGGTTCATCACACCATATCCCACACTCGTGTTCAGGAAAACCGGATAGTAGATCTCGCCTTCGATACCGAGTCGGGCCATAGCGCCCATACGAAATGCTGATGGCTTTCCGGTGTATTCGTCTTGTGAGACGATCTCTTTGCCATCAACAATCGTGACTCCTCGAGTGGTGATGGTATTGTCGCCCACATACAGGAAGCGCGCTTCTGCGCCAACATAGGCTCGGGCAAAGGCAAGAGGAAACTCTACGAACGACCATTCAAATCCGGTGAACGAGGAGATCAGATTTGAAGCGTGATCGACTCGGAAACTGTAACCGATGCCGTTGATGCTCTGTGTTCCGCGGTAGAGGAAAAGGTCGACACCGACAGGGATGCGAAACGTCTTCTGCTTATCGAGATCGATGTAGCCTCGTAAGCCCCATCCCACCTGTGCTCCGTCAAAGGCTCCTCCGTATGGACGATTAGGCTTTGTGGTATCGCCGGAGAGTGTGTAGACGGCTGGATTGTCATTCGTGATCCAGTCTGTGGATAGCCCTGAAGCTAGGCGAAACCGAATCTGTGCACTGGTGCTTGTTGCAACCAGCGTCAGAACTAGCAGTGGCAAACCGAGAGTAGAGATCTTCATGTCCAGAATGCTTCGTGATGATGAAAGCAAAGACAATGCTGCAACGGCAATGTTACGACAGACGTTCGCGAATACTGAATCGTTGTTCGCTGAGGTTGTTCTTTACGATCAGTTCACCAATGAGCCCGATCGAGATCAGCTGCACACCAACGATGATCATGGCGATACCAAAGAGCAGCGAGTAAGGTCGCTGACTTAGGGGCGTTCCGCCTATCCATTTATCGACCGCCAGATATAGATCGGTTCCAAAACCGATAAGAGCAAACAGAGAGCCGAGAGCACCGAAGAAGTGGAGCGGACGCTTGACGTATCGCGTTGTGAACATCACCGTCAGCAGATCAAGGTACCCCTTCAGGAAGCGGCTGATGCCGAACTTCGAGACACCGAACTGACGAGCTCGGTGCTGAACCGGGACCTCTGTAACACGAAAACCCTCCCAATGCGCAAGCGCGGGGATGTATCGGTGCATTTCACCATACACCTGAACGGTCTTGACAACATCGGAACGATATGCCTTGAGTCCACAATTGAAATCATGCAGCTTTAGGCCGCTCATGCTGGACGTAACAGCATTAAAGAGCTTTGACGGAAACGTCTTGTGCCAAGGATCGTAGCGCTTACGCTTCCAACCTGAAACGAGATCATATCCTTCTTCGAGCTTGGCGATCATTCCCGGAATCTCGCTTGGATCGTCCTGGAGATCCGCGTCCATTGTGATGACAAAGTCACCCGTAGCCTCCGCAAAGCCTACCGCAAGGGCGGCAGACTTACCGTGGTTAGTCCGGAAACGAACAGCCTTGAATCGCGGGTTAGCAGCGTTGATCTTCTGAATAACTGCAAAGGAGGAGTCCGTTGAACCGTCATCAATGAAGATCACCTCGTATCGCCCATGGGCAATACGCTCCAGCACGGATTCAAGCTGCTTGGACAATTCCTGAAGAGACTCTTCTTCGTTGAGCAGTGGCACAATAACTGACACCGAACCCGTAACTCGTGAAGTTGGTGATCGTTGAATGCTCGGACGGCGGCGATCGAACCGTCGACCCCCTTGTGGACGCCGTTGTTGGGACTGTTGTCCCGCCTGCTGATGTGACCGTGGTGGCTGCTGTCCTTGAGACTGAGCTTGCCTTGGCTGTTGTTGTCCCTGGGGTTGCTGCTGCCCCTGTTGCTGTCGGGACTGTTGTTGCCCCTGCTGCTGAGGCTGGCGGGGTTGGTCTTGTTGTTGGTCGCTCATTTCTCTTGTGCCTTCATTCAAACTATCGACGTATGAACATCGATGAATGGATGGCCCCCTGTGATTCATTTATCACTGCGAGATAGGTTCCCGATTCCAATGAAGAGAGGTCAATGTTTGCATCGTCCGAGACACTTTCGATGCTAAGTCGTGTTCTTCCTGTTACGTCAACGATTCGCATTGTGGATCCACTTGATACACCCTTCACTCGCAGGAGCGCATCGGCTGGTTGTGGTTGTAGTGAAAGCGAACGTTGTTCGCGATCTGACGCAACGGACACAACACGAGCGTCGTACCAGACCATTATCCGCAGCTTCGTGATCGCTGAGTTCGATGTAGTGAAAACGGTGCCAATATCCATCCTCTTCTTAATGAAGTTATCTGGGAAGTCTGTGA
>JBJTEQ010000031.1:0-2390 GCA_046092945.1 Kapaibacterium sp. (SeqCode) | reverse complement strand
GATCGCCCCAAGACGTCCGATCGATGCAGCACCACGCTGGATCATGCCCGTCACCCAACCAATTGCAGCGATCGGCCAGAGCAGCTGATTGAGGTAGATAAAGAACTGCGTCAGCTCGCCCACGGTAAGCTTGCTGGTTGCAACAAGCCACCCGCCAAATCCGATCACGATAACATAACTGAGGTTGAACAGCACCGTCATACCTGGCATCATCAGAGACTGAACCCGGGCAAGACGCATGTTCTTGTTATAGTAGTCTCGACTCAGCTCGTCAAAGCGCTGGGCCTCTTCTTCTCCCCGTGCATAGGCGCGGATAACGCGGATGCCTGAGGCAGATTCCTGCGCATGAGTGGTAATGTGCTCATAGTGCTCCTGCACCGTCCGGTAATTCGCATGGATCTTGCGTCCGAGGCGATACGTCAACGTTGCAACCAGCGGCACAGGAATCAGAATAGCAGCGGAGAGCCAGCCATTGAGATTGACCATCCACGACAGGGCAAAGGCAAACGTAGTGATCGTGTTGGCTGTGTACATGATCGCCGGTCCGATGAATTCGCGTACCGAGCCGATATCGTTCGAGAAGTGAGCCAAAAGTGAGCCCGTAGACCGGTCATGGAAGAACTTTGCCGGCTGCGTCCGAAGGGCGTTGGTGAAGTCGTTGCGGAGATCCTCCTCAACACGACGAGACATCACGATAATGGTGCGCCTCGTGCAGAACATGAAGAACCCGCTTCCGATGGTCAGCAGTAGAATCTGTGTGATCAGCCATGGGATGTCGGAGGCATGACTTCCAGGGAGCTTTAACGTATCGATGGTCGACCCTACGATATGCGGAACCGTTGTCGAACAAATGTTGGACAACGTTATAAAGACAAGTCCCAGAGACGTGCGAGCCTTGTAGCGCTTGATATAGGGGGCGAGGCGTCGAAGCTCAGAGAGCGCTCCATTACCTTTTGGAGAATCGGACATTAGGCGATCGTTACGTCCTGGCAGAGATAGACATCCTGAATTGCGTGCAGGAGCTCAACGCCCTCGTCCATCGGACGCTGGAAGGCCTTACGACCAGAGATAAGCCCCATACCGCCCGCACGCTTGTTGATCACTGCGGTTGTTATGGCCTCGGCCATGTCGTTATCTCCCGAAGCCCCGCCAGAATTGATAAGTCCGATGCGCCCCATGTAACAGTTGGCCACCTGATAGCGGCAGAGATCGATTGGATGATCTGTTGCAAGATCCGTGTACATCCGTTTATCCAGCTTACCATAGCTGGACCCACCCATGTTCAGCGCTTGGAATCCACCGTTGTTCTCTGGCAGCTTCTGCTTGATGATGTCGGCTCCGATTGTAACGCCGAGATGGTTGGCCTGACCTGTTAGGTCCGCTGCAACATGGTAGTCCTTGTCGGCCTTAAACGCCGGATTACGCAGATAGCACCAGAGGATCGTTGCCATGCCAAGCTCATGAGCCAGAGCGAATGCCTGGGAGATCTCGACAATCTGACGCGCACTTTCTGGTGACCCGAAATAGATCGTGGCGCCGATAGCTGCTGCGCCCATTTCGTGTGCCTGACGTACCGTGCCGAAGAGAACCTGATCGAACTTATTTGGATAGGTCAGCAGCTCGTTGTGATTGATCTTCACCACGAACGGGATATGATGCGCATAGCTGCGAGCAACATTCCCGAGGACTCCAAACGTGGATGCCACAGCATTACAGCCCCCTTCAATGGCGAGCTCGACAATGCGTGCTGGATCGAAGTAGATTGGATTCTTCGCAAACGAAGCTCCGGCACTGTGCTCTATTCCCTGGTCAACCGGAAGGATCGAAACGTACCCAGTGTCTGCAAGTCGACCCGTTGAGTGGATGCGCTGCAGGTTCACGAGTACCCTGCTGTTGCGATCTGATGCTCCGAAAACATCTGTCACCGATGACGGAGATGGGACGGTGATCGATTCGCGCGGAATGGTCGTGCAGGTATGGTCCAGCAGGTAGGGGGCTTGCGCTCCAAGAGCACTCACGATGCGATCGATCATAGTCATCCTCGATATGGGGTGGAATGCGTGCAAAACTACGAAAACGAAGCGGGCGGCTTCCCGGAGGAAACCGCCCGCTGTAAAAGTCGAAAGAGAAGCAGATCACCGCATCACATTGAAGGATGTCGTAGCGGTAAACGGACCGCTGATCATGCGGACGAAGTAGAGTCCATTTGCAAGATTGCTGACATCAGCTTCGAGAACATAGTCACCAGATGGAACAACCGGACTATGAACTTCCAGCACTACTGTGCCAAGAGCGTTGACAACTTGGAACGACGTCGACAGAGTAAGCCCGGTCGAATACGGGATTGTGACCACGTCGCTAACTGGGTTGCCACGTGGATTGGCCAAGCC
>JBJTEQ010000030.1:0-5762 GCA_046092945.1 Kapaibacterium sp. (SeqCode) | reverse complement strand
CTGACGTCGTTCACGTGCACCGTTCCTTTTGTTGGCACGCTTCTACTGAGCGCCTCAGGAGGTGACTTCCTCTATCCGGCCGTGGGTACATTCGGTTTTGCGACGGCCTTCGCTATTCCATTCGTGCTGCTGTCGATGTTCCCGTCGCTTTTGATGCGCCTGCCGCGGGCAGGGGGCTGGATGAACAACCTCAAGGTGGTGATGGGCTTCCTTGAAATCGCCGCCGCAGTAAAGTTCTTCTCGACGGCGGAGTTCATCTTTGGTCTTGGACTGCTGCCACGTGAGGTCTTCCTTGCTGTCTGGTCAGGCATATGCCTGCTTATCATGCTCTATCTCCTCGGCAGCTTCCAGATGACACTCGACACGCCTGTTGAGCGCGTTGGCGGACTGCGGGCCTTCTTTGCCGTGATCTTCGCAACGCTCACGCTGTGGTTCACCGGCGGGATGCTTGGTAAGCCCCTTGCAGCCGACCTTGAAGCTCTTCTGCCACCGGAGAATTACCATCAACTTCTTGATGAAATGAATGGTGCGCCTGCCGCAGCATCAGTTGGACCCGCTCCCGCTCCGCAGGCTGGTCACGGCGGACTTACCTGGATGAACAGTATTGAGAAGGCGAAAGCTATTGCTAAGGCAGAGAACAAACCCATCTTCATCGACTTCACCGGCTTTGCTTGTGTGAACTGCCGTCTCATGGAGAAAGAAGTGTTCCCTAATGCTTCCGTTGTTGAGGAGTTCAAGAAGTTCGTTCTGGTGCAGTTGTACACGGACAGAAAGACGGAGCCCTACATCAGCAACCAAAATCTGCTGAAGACCTATGGTACCGTGGCAAATCCACTGTATGTGATGCTGCGGCCAGATGGGTCGTACATCGCTCAGTCGGGCTTTCAGACGCAGTACCGTTCCGATCCTCAGTCGTTCGTTGCGTTCCTTCGCAAGGCGCTCTGATGCCGGATATCTCGCTTGTTCCGGTTACGGCAGAGAACTTCTCGGACCTTGTTGAGCTCATCAAGCAGCTTGCCGCGTATGAACATCTCGATCCGCCGGACGAAGCCGCTCAGAGCCGGCTGCTTGCCGACCTTACGGGCGACCAGCCGCGCATCGAAGCATTCCTCGCTGTTGACACTCGTAACTCTCGTAACTCTCGTAACTCCAGTAACTCTCTCGGCTACGCCATCATCCTTGAAACGTATTCTTCTTTTCTGGCACTGCCGACGATGTATCTCGAGGACATCTTTGTGCGAGAAGATGCCCGCCAGCATGGCGTGGGAAGTCTTCTTTTCGATCACGTTGTGCAGTTAGCCCGCATGCGTGGCTGTGGACGTGTTGACTGGCAGGTGCTTGACTGGAATCAGCTTGCACGGGACTTCTACGCGCGCCGCGGTGCCTCGTGCATGGACGAGTGGAAGCTCTATCGAATTGACCTCGTCAGAGGTCAATAGGAACAAGTACGTTGTCGATCAGCCGCGTTGATCCAAGCCGCGCGGCGATGAGCAGGGCAATTGTCATTCCCGGGACAACCGCCGCTGGTGGACGCAGTGTTGCGGCATCTACGGCAACGGCATACTCGACGGTCAGGCGTGGAAGCTCGCACAAACGCGAGTGCATGGCGGCTTCGACACGTGGGAGGCTGTGCTCGCCCCTTGCAAGGAGATCTGCTCCTGCACGAAGGGCCGCGTAGATGATCGATGCATCGCGTCGGTCAGTATCCGATAGGTACACGTTGCGGGAGCTACGAGCCAGCCCATCTTCTTCGCGCATTGTTGGCAGCACCTCGATTGCCACCACATGCACCGAGGCAAGGGGCGAGGATTCCACCATCCGACGAATGACCAGCGTCTGCTGGTAATCCTTCTGTCCAAAGTAGGCTACCGTTGGTTCCATTGCTTCGAATAGACGCGAGACCACCGTGGCAACACCGTCGAAGTGAGTCGGCCGGGCCGCGCCTTCCAGAACTTCAGTGATACCGTCAATGTGGATCGTTGACCGAGCCCCGTTCGGGTACATCTCCTTCACCGATGGAACGAAGACGTGTGTGCCGCCGGCATGGCCAACGATGCTGAGGTCTCGCTCAAGGTCACGCGGATAGCGCTCAAAGTCCTCGTTGGGTCCGAACTGGGTTGGGTTCACGAAGATCGACACCACGACGAGGTCGTTATTCTCGGCGGCCCGGCGGATGAGCGATGCATGACCATCGTGCAGGTAGCCCATTGTAGGAACGCACCCGACGGTGTGGCCCTGCTGCTTGGCGGCGCGCACGATTGACTGCATTTCGTCGACCGTTTCAACCGTCACGAGGTCACGTTTTTCTTGCATTTCGCTCGAAGATATCATGAACCCTCCAAGATTGACACATTCCTAATCCCTAGATTCGCACATGTCTCTCCCCATTGATCGCGCGGCAACACCGCGCCTGGATGCCGACTCCGTGGCATCGCTGAAACTGATGAATGTCCCCGGTGACCACATGTTCATCGCCGAGTACTCTCACGGCGAATGGCGTAAGGCACGCATTCAGGCCTACCGTCCGATACCATTTTCGCCCCTTGCCCTTGGTCTGCACTATGCGCAGAGCGTATTCGAGGGCATGAAGGCCTATCGTATGGACGACGGCCGCATCGGTGTGTTCCGCACGTTGCGTCACCACGAACGATTCAACCGCTCGCTTGAACGCATGCTGATGCCGGCCGTGCCGGCAGAGGTGTTTGCTGAGGCAATTCATACGCTCGCAGACCTTGACCGTGGATGGGTTCCACCGGGTCCGGACTCGTCATACTACATCCGCCCTTTTGTGATCGCTACCGAAGAGCGAATGGGGCTTAAGGCTGCCGACGAGTTTTCTTTCATGGTCGTGGGCGGTCCGTTTCGCCCGGTGTACACCAAGCCCCTTCGCGTAAAAGTCGAGCGAACCTATACGCGCGCATCCCATGGCGGAACAGGCTTTGCCAAGTGTGCCGGCAACTATGCCGCTGCCATGTATCCGACGAAGCTCGCTCAGGATGAGGGATTTGATCAGGTGATCTGGACCGATGCCCGCGATCATGCCTACGTTGAGGAATCCGGTACGATGAATCTCATGTTCATCATTAACGGAACGCTGGTGACGCCGCCAACAGGAGATACGATTCTTAGCGGAGTGACTCGTGACAGCGTGATGCAGATTGCCCGTGATCTGGGAATCGATGTGCAGGAGCGCGCTGTGTCGGTTGACGAAGTGCGCACAGGAATCCAGAGCGGAGCCATCACTGAGGCCTTTGGTGTTGGCACGGCAGCGTCGGTTGCTCCGATCCAGACGATCAGTATCGATGGTGTAGACCATTCGCTGACTGTCCACGATGGATGCACAATGTTCGCGCTCAAGCAGCGATTGAACGACATTCGTTTTGGACGAGTCGCCGATGCGCATGGCTGGATGACGGTGGTTGACGGAACAGCCCGCTAGGGAAGACCTCACTTATGTCTGCCGATGCTCAAGCACCGTTGATTCTGCCCTTGCAGTACATCAAGGGCGTCGGACCGCGTCGTGCCGAGATGCTGGCCAAGGAAGGTCTGATTACCTATGCCGACGTGATCTACAACGTGCCTCGCGGCTATGTGGACCGAACGGCCGTTGAGAGCATTTCCGACATGCTCCGGCGCTACCGTGCTCCTGATCTCTGGAATGGAGATGCGTCGAAGGCGATCAAGGTCACAACCCAGGTCACACTCGTTGCCACTCTGACAGGCGTCCGCAAGATGACGGTGGGTAGGGGGCGCTCCATGATATCGGCAACGTTGCAGGACGAATCCGGTACGTCCATGCGGCTCATTTTCTGGAGCGGTCTTTCCTACTATGATCGCTTCCTGAAGGTGGGCTCGACGTACGTTGTCCACGGCGTTCCGCAGTATGACCCCAAGTGGGCAGACCTGAACATGCATCATCCGGAGATGGAGGAGGTAGATCCCGAAGAGATCGAGATGTACCGATCCGGAAGCATCCTTCCGCGGTATCCGATGACCCAGGGATTGAAATCAGCCGGCATTACAATGCGTCTGATGCGGTCGATCGCCGAGTACGCTCTCGATAAGGGGCTTGCCGACATCACCGATCCTGTGCCGGAGCATTTGCGTCGTCAGCACCTGCTGATGCCGCAGCACGACGCGCTCCGCAAGCTGCATCTTCCCGTATCGATCGACGAGGTCAACCGCGCCAAGCACCGCATGAAGTACGAGGAACTCTTCGTTTTCGAGGTGCACCTGGCCGCTCGCAGAGCGTCGCGCAAGCGTCCTGAACGCGGACTTCCTATGCAACCTCAAAGTCCGCGCGCACGAGCTGTGATGGATGCTCTACCATACGAGCTCACGCGCGCGCAGAAGCGCGTGATACGCGAGATCATTGCCGATATGAGCTCTGGCTCGCCAATGAATCGGCTTCTTCAGGGCGATGTTGGATCCGGCAAGACCGTGGTTGCCGCTTTGTGCATGCTGAATGCAATCGACAACGGATATCAGGCTGTACTGATGGCCCCCACGGAGATTCTCGCAGAACAGCACTACCATAGTTTATCGAAGCTGCTCGAGCCCCTTGGCAACATCGGGATTGCACAGCTTGTTGGCGCGCAGCGTAGTGCGGCCCGACGTCATTCTCTGGAGCAGATCCGCTCGGGCAGTGCCCAGATCGTGATCGGCACGCACGCACTCTTTGAGGCAAACGTCGAGTATCATCGGCTTGGGCTCATCGTTATCGATGAGCAGCACCGCTTTGGTGTTGCCCAGCGCAAAGAGCTGCGTCGAATGGGGCAGCAGTCGCATGGTGACCAGATGCGCACGCCGCACATTCTTGTGATGTCGGCCACGCCGATCCCGCGGACGCTTGCGATGACGCTCTATGGAGATCTTGACTCATCGGTGATCGATGAAATGCCCGCAAATCGCAAGCCCATCATCACTCGTGTTGTTTTTGAATCTGTACTCGGCGAGACCTTCGGGTTCATCCGCTCACAGGTGCGCACGGGACGTCAGGCCTACATCGTCTATCCACTAGTTGAGAAGAGCGAGAAGATCCAGGCCAAGAGCGCCGTTGAACACTACGATTGGTTACGAGATGAAATGTTCCCTGACCTCAAGGTCGGACTGCTGCATGGTCAGATGCTCTGGAACGAGAAAGAGGAGATCATGCGCTCATTCCTCCGGCAGGAGTTCGACGTGCTCGTATCGACGACCGTGATCGAGGTTGGCATTGATGTTCCGAACGCATCGGTGATGCTCATTGAGAACGCCGAACGCTTTGGACTATCGCAGTTGCATCAGCTTCGCGGCAGAGTGGGAAGGGGCTCGGAGCAGTCGTACTGTTTTCTGGCAACCAAAGACCATTTCCGGTATCAGGTATCGCGCTCGCAATCCAGCGAGGATGCCATGGCGTCGGTGGTGCGGCTTCGTACCATGGAGCAGACCACTGACGGATTCCAGGTTGCGGAGGTCGACCTTCAGCTTCGCGGTCCAGGCGACGTCATGGGCACGCGACAGTCGGGAATACCGGAGTTTCGATTTGCCGATCTCATTGGCGACGCTTCGATCATCGCCCAGGCCAGGACCGATGCTCAAGCCTTGCTGGAGCATGATCCACAGTTGCGGTTGCCGGAGCATGCAACGCTGCGAGAACAGGTGATCCGACAGTTCGATACCGGCGGCTTGATCACCGTGGCGTAGTTTTGCGTCGATGTCTACAAGCCCCATACCTTCTGAATCCATCCATGTTAACGAGGTGTTCTACTCCGTTCAGGGGG
>JBJTEQ010000029.1:0-2509 GCA_046092945.1 Kapaibacterium sp. (SeqCode) | reverse complement strand
ATTTGTCGGCCACACCATCGTACCAGCGGTTGAATGCATCAATGCCTCGTTGGATGATCGAGCGCTTTTTGTCCTGACCATGCGTATTGCGCAGGATCATCACACACAACACCGGCGTAAGCGTCAGAGCCACAATACCCGAGATAATGATCGAGCTGGCCATGGTGATCGAGAACTGACGATAGAACGTGCCGACGGGTCAGGACAAAAAGCGCTCGATCATCCAACGAGGCATTGATGCATTCAACCGCTGGTACGATGGTGTGGCCGACAAATACGAATGGGTGATTCGTCGCACATCAAACAAACGCGCGCTCACAGTTGGCATTACAACCTTCCTGATCGTTGCCATCATCGGCGTCAATACGATTATTCCCGCCGGCTTTATTCCCGGGGAGGACCAGGGAACGATCTACGCTATCATTCAAACGCCACCGGGTGCAACGCTGGAGCGCACGAATCAGGTAGCACTCGAGCTTGAACGGATCTGCAAGACCATCCCCGACATCGAATCAGTTTCGGCACTCGCCGGCTATGAGATCATGACGGAAGGACGGGGCTCAAATGCCGGAACGTGTCTTATCGATCTGAAGAATTGGGCTGACCGTGATCATTCGGTTCGTGAGGTCATGGAAGAGCTCGAAAAGAAGACTCGCGACCTTGGCGCCATCATCGAGTTTTTTGAGCCCCCTGCTGTGCCTGGCTTTGGCTCCTCAGGGGGCTTCTCCTTGCGCCTGCTGGATAAGAATAGCGAAACAAGTTATCGTGACTTTGAAAAGGTCAACGACCAGTTCATGAAGGATCTGGGTAAGCGCAAGGAGCTGACGGGACTCTTCACCTTCTTTGCGGCGAACTACCCGCAGTATGAACTCATCGTCGACAACAATGCGGCAATGCAGAAGGGCGTGTCGATCGGTAAGGCGATGGATAATCTCAACATCCTTATCGGTAGCGAGTACGAACTCGGATTTATTCGATTCGATCGATTCTTTCGCGTCTACGTTCAGGCGGCTCCCGAGTATCGTCGGTATCCGTCGGACCTTGACAATCTCTTTGTGAAGAATGACCGCGACGAAATGGTGCCGTACTCATCGTTCATGACGCTGAAGAAGTCGCAGGGTCCAAACGAGATCACCCGGTACAATCTCTACAACTCTTCTTCAATTCGTGGCTTGCCGGCGGAAGGATACACCACCGGAGATGCGATCACAGCCATCAAGGAAGTTGCGGCCCAAACGCTACCGAAAGGGTATGACATCGCTTGGGAAGGATTATCCTATGATGAAGCGGCCCGTGGCAACGAATCGGTGTACATCTTCCTGATCGTGCTGGTGTTCGTGTACCTTGTTCTGGCGGCACAGTATGAGAGCTTCGTGCTGCCCCTTGCCGTGATCCTGTCGCTCCCTGTTGGCGTCTTTGGCGCCTTCGCACTGTTGCAGCTGATGGGGCTTGCCAACGATACGTATGCCCAGGTTGGCGTTATCATGCTCGTGGGTCTGCTCGGCAAGAACGCCGTTCTGATCGTTGAGTTCGCCGTGCAACGGCAGAATCAGGGCGCATCCATCTTCGAAGCTGCTATTGAGGGGGCTCGCGCACGACTCCGTCCAATTCTGATGACGTCGTTCGCCTTCGTTGCCGGACTAATACCACTCGTCGTCGCAAGTGGTCCGGGTGCCATCGGCAACCGTACAATCGGTTCCTCATCACTCGGCGGGATGCTCGTGGGCACGATCCTCGGCGTCATCCTGATACCCGGACTCTACTATCTCTTTGCCACCATGATCAAAGGGAAGACCTTTATTGCCGGGGAGCACCACGAGCCCCTTACCGACGAATACGTTCACACCCACGAATCAAAATGAAAGCCATGATGATGCGAAACATGATCGGCGCGGCAATCATTGGATTGTCGGTGCTGACAAGCTGTGTACCAACTGTTCTGCAGAAGACGGTTAATCGTGATGTGCCCACGGCGTATCGTGATGCAACCGATACCCTGAACAGTGCCACAACAAACTGGCGCGAGTACTATCGCGATCCGATCCTTGTGTCGCTGATCGATTCTGCACTGGCCCGTAACCAGGAGCTGAACATCGTGCTGCAGGAGATCGACATAGCGCAGAACGAAGTGCTGGCTCGCTCCGGTGAGTACCTGCCGTTTGTGAATCTTCGGGCAGGGGGCGGCGTAGATAAGTCTGCCTCGTTCACACGCAATGGCGCTATAGAAGAAGGACTGGAGATCAAGCCCGGCGAGCGTTTCCCGAAGCCCCTTCCTGATGTGGCTCTTTCGGCTACGGTGCAGTGGGAAGTAGACATCTGGAACCGGCTACGCAATGCGACGAAGTCAGCTGGACTGCGGTATCTGGCCTCTACGGAAGGGGCTCGGTACGTCGTCACGAATCTGGTGTCAGAGATTGCCGGTAGCTACTACGAACTGCTGGCACTCGATAACCTTCTCGAAGCGGTGAACACCAACATCAGCATCTTGAAGAATGCGCTGACGATTGTT
>JBJTEQ010000028.1:0-12547 GCA_046092945.1 Kapaibacterium sp. (SeqCode) | reverse complement strand
CCATGTACCTGCGCCATGCCGATCGGAGCCAAGGAGATAGCTTCGAAGAATCACGGAGTTACGGGAGTTACGGAATTACCTTGAGAAACGAGGGCACGCAATAGTCTACGCGTGACTGTGTCCGCACAGTAGCCCACGGCTTCAGCCGTGGGAAAACGTGGGCACGCCCCCTGGTCATTCATCTTCGGGCGAGACTGCGTCTCGCCCCTACTGGTAACTCGTCACTCGTACCTTTGCAGAATGTCAACAGCCAAAAAGCCCAAGTGGTACGTGGTGTGGGTAGGCCATTCGCCGGGTGTGTATAGCACGTGGACGGTGGCCGAGAAGCAGATTCATGGGTTTCCGGGGGCACGGTATAAGTCGTATGAGTCGAGGGAAGAGGCGGAGTCGGCGTATGCCGGTGGACCCGCCCCATTGACGCCTCGAACGGCGACGAAGAAGTCGGTTGTGAAGGCCCATGCGGCCAAGCTGCCGAGTATCTCGGTGGATGCGGCGTGCGATATGACGACCGGGGTGATGGAGTACCGCGGGGTTGACACGGAAACACAGCGCGAGCTGTTTCGGATGGGTCCGTATCAAGGGTCGTCCAACAACCACGGTGAGTTTCTGGCAATCGTCCACGCTCTGGCACTGTGTCAGCAGCATGGGTGGGTGTTGCCCATCTACACGGATTCGCGCACAGCACTCTCGTGGGTGCGCAATCGCAAGATCAAATCAACGGTTCAGCGAACCACGAAGAATGCGCCGGTGTTTGATCTCATCGACCGGGCGGAGAAGTGGCTCTGCAACAACTCCTACGCTAACCCGGTTCTGAAATGGGAGACCTCGCAATGGGGCGAGAACCCCGCTGATTTTGGAAGAAAGTAACAGCACAACACCACAATGAACATCCCTGTCCAGATCCTCGATCACGCCCGTGATCTGCCCCTTCCCTTCTATGCCACCGATGGATCGGCCGGCATGGATATCCATGCGGCGGTTGATGAGCCCCTTACCCTTGCGGCAGGAAAGGTTGCGTTGGTGCCGACGGGAATATGCGTTGCTATTCCCCACGGGTACGAGATTCAAGTGCGCTCGCGTAGCGGTCTGGCAGCCAAGAACGGTGTGTTTGCGCTGAACTCTCCCGGAACGATCGACAGCGACTACCGCGGAGAGATCAAGGTGATCCTGGCAAACTTTTCGGACGCGGATTTCGTGATCGAACGGGGCCTGCGGGTTGCTCAGCTAGTGGTGGCAAAACATGAACATGTTTCGTGGACGCCTGTGGAGAGTCTTGATGAAACGGCTCGCGCCGCAGGGGGCTTTGGAAGTACAGGAGAAAAGTCATGACGATTTCGATCGGGTCGGATCACGCGGGCTACGCGTACAAAGAAGCCTTGAAAGCCATGCTCACAGAGCATGGACACACAGTGCTCGATGTTGGCACAACATCAGAGGATTCGGTTGACTATCCCGATTACGGCAAGGCCGCTGCCGATCTCGTGCGAACAGGTCAGGCAACGTTCGGTGTGCTGGTCTGCGGGAGCGGCATCGGTATCTCGATTGCGGCGAATAAGCTTCCGGGCATTCGCGCGGCAAACTGCACAAGCACAACAATGGCCATGCTGGCCAGGCAGCACAACGATGCGAACATGGTCGCCGTTGGACAGCGCCTGGTAACGGTTGATGAAGCAAGAGCTATCGTGACAACGTTTCTGGAAACACCGTTCGAGGGTGGACGTCATCAACGACGCGTGGAGAAGATCGATCTCGCAGGAGATGCACGATGACGCATACGGTGATGGTGGTCTGTGCACATCCGGATGATGTGGAACTGGCCTGTGCCGGAACGGTAAAAAAACTTACGAACGACGGTCACCGCGTTGTCTTCGTCGAGTGCACCCGCGCTGAACTCTCCACGCGCGGTACACCCCAGCTTCGCGCTATCGAAGCGGATGCGGCTGCGCACATCCTTGGCGTGAGCGACAAAGAAAACCTCGGTATGCCCGATGGCGCACTCGAGAACACCCTTGAGTACGCAATGCGCATCGTCGGTGCCATCCGTCACTGGCGTCCGTCACTCCTGCTGATTCCCTCCCCTATTGAACGTCACCCCGACCACGAAGCCGTGCACGCGCTTTCGCGCAGAGCAGCGTTTCTGGCCGGATTAGCCCGCATCGAAACATCGAGAAGCGGCGAGCCGCAGCAACCATGGCGTCCGCAGCGGATGCTGTGCTATCAGCAGCAGTGGGACTTCCCGCGTCTGCCGGACATCTACGTGGATGTGACCGACGTGTTCGATGCCAAGATGGAATCGATCCGTGCCTTTGCGTCGCAGTTTCACGTGCCGGGTACGTATGAGTCCGACGAGCCGCAGACGTTTATCTCACGTCCGGGATTTCTCGAAGAGATCGAAGCCCGCGCACGCTACTATGGCGGAAGCATTGGCACCACCTATGCAGAGGGGTTTCTGGCTGTGGAGCCCCTTGCCGTTGACACTCTCAGTGTGTTGATCCGCGACGCGGATTAACGCTTGCCGTCCATCTTTCGGCGCACATTATCAAGGTGCTGACGTCGGATCTGCCGCACATCATCGGTTGAAATGGCAACGTCCCGTTTACCGATCTGCTGCATTGCATACATCGCAACAAGGGCTATCTGTTCATCATTGTAGGGGGCTGGCGGCATCGCGCGGTGATATCCCACACCCTTGGTAGACGGACCACGAGCACCAAAGGCAATGATGCGAACGAGATCCGATGGTTCCTTCGTCCAGATGGGATTACTGGAGATCTTTACTGATCCCATACCACTTTCCCCGTGACATCGGAGACAGTAGTAATTGAAAAGGGCCGCTCCTTTGATGCGCGTGCTGTCGATCGGCCGGGCCGTAGTGATCGATTCAGCAACCAGGAGCGTTCCAAGGAGCAGGAGCTGTGCAGAGCTGCGCTTCATGCGAACGTTGCGAGTAGTTACAGATCAGTTGCATCAAAAGTACACAGTTGATCAATGGCGAAACGAGAGTATCTGCGTTGTGAACGGCTGCATGGTAATATGATGAGTAATTCGAACCGGATTCATGAGAGGAATCTCGATGGCATCTCGCTGCCCCTTTAGAACGTCGTCAAGGCGTCCCACATCGAGTGTTCTCTCGCTATCGTCGGCATTGATAATGCAGAGGATCGTCTCGCTATCAGTGCTTCGCATCACGGCATACAGACCATTCTGTGGCGTGATGTGATGCATCACACCGGTGGACATTGCTGGACTTGACCGACGGAAGGTCAACAACGACCGAAGCCATTGGGCAACGTCGTTATCAGTCGCGAACGCATTTCGACCGAACGAATGCGAATCTCCTGGCCAGCCCCCAGGCATGTCCTCACGGATTGAGCCGTGATCTGATGTAGCTGCAAAGCCACATTCTGTTCCGTAGGTGATGCATGGAATGCCACGTAGCGTTAGCAAAAGTGCAAGCCCCATCTTCAGCTTCTGGGTGTTGCGATTCACAACACCCGCGATACGAGGCAGGTCGTGATTGTCGAGAAACGTCACCTGTCGATCAGGTGATGCATAGAGATAATCTGCGGCCAGGGTCCGATAGAGACGCCCAGTTCCGGAATCCCATCCCGATTGCTGGGTGAGCACATCACGTAGTGCGGTGTAGAGCTGAAAATCTGTTGTCGACTGCAGATGTGAATCCGGGTTGAACGGAAACTTCTCAAGGTAGTAGGCCTGTGATGGGTGACTATCCACCCATGTTTCTCCAAAAATGAAGATGCCCGGAAACACCTTTCTGATTGTGGCAGTCCAGGTGTTCATGAATGCCTGATCAGGATAGGTGTACGTATCCACTCGAAGTGCATCTACGTCTGCCTCTTCTATCCACCATATCGTGTTTTGAACGAGATATCGCGCAACGTGAGCATCGGCAGTGTTGAGGTCCGGCATCGATCGGTCAAACCATCCTTGACGGAATCGACGCTTATCCTGATCGGTAGCATAGGGGTCGAAGTTGGTGTTTTCGCGTCCACTGGTCTGGGTGTACTCCGGCCACCAGTTGAACCAAGCGCTGTCAGGGGGCTGACGAAACAGTCGATGCTCGTCACCCGTGTGGTTCAACACAACATCCACTACAAGTCGCATCGACCGTTGATGCAATGCGTCAGACACCTTGCGGTAGTCATCAACGGTTCCTATCCGCGGATCAATAGCGTAGTGATCTGTGATCGCATAGCCATGATAGCTTGAACGGGGCTGATCGTTCTCCAGAACCGGACACATCCACACGGCGGTGATTCCAAGTGAATCAAGGTAGCCAATGTGCTCGCGCACGCCCGTGAGATCACCACCATGACGTCCGTACGGCGCACTCCTGTCAACGCGCTTTTCACGCATCGTTGCTACCGCATCATTACCGGTATCGCCGTTCGCAAAACGGTCAACCATGATGAGATACATCATGTCAGAAGGATCAAGTCCGATCTTTGAATGGCCGGTTTTACGATGTCGGAGTTCATACCGCGTTGTGTCCGCTGAACCTTCCGTATAGATGCGAATGTTCTGCGCCGGTGCATCAGCGGAAACCGCTATCGTCACATACCGATAGCGTGAATTCGTGGCCGATCGGTCATCAGCGAGTGTTACTCCCATACCTTGAACACGGATCGGACTCGTGCCAAGGTTAGCCCCCTCTACCAAGAGCTCAACAGTGTCATATCCCATGCCCACCCACCAGTGCGGAGGATCGATCCGAGTAATAGGTGGCTGCTCAGCAAGAAGCGCCGCTGCAACCCAAAGGGTCATGATGCAAGTCATGGCGGAAAAATTCGGCAATTTCCCCGTATGGCACGTGTCGAGGCGGACGTCTATCATATCCCTGTAATGCTCCAGGAGTGTCTGGAAGCGCTGCGGATCAACCCCGAAGGCACGTATGTCGATGCCACTCTTGGAGGGGGCGGCCATACGTCCGCGATTCTTGAGTTGCTTGGTGCGGGTGGACGTCTCATCTCCTTCGATGCGGATGATGTAGCGATTGCCCATTGTCAGCAGCGATTTGCCGAAGAGCTTGCCAAAGGTGAAGCGTCGCGCCTGCGACTGGTGCACGATAACTTCTCCACGATGGCCGAGCACCTTCCCCGTGGAACAGTCAACGGCGTGCTGCTGGATCTTGGCGTGTCATCGTATCAGTTCGATCATCATGAACGGGGCTTCAGCTTTCGCATGCAGGCGCCCCTTGACATGCGGTTTATGGCCGAAGGCGAAACGGCGGCGGATATTCTCAACACACGATCTGAAGAAGCGCTTTCCACACTGTTCTTTACCTATGGGGATGAACCTCAGTCGCGCCGCTTGGCCAAGGCGGTTGTGCAGCGCCGGGCTCTTGCCCCGTTGCGTACAACTATCGACCTGCGAGACCTTGTGGTGCAGCACATCCCTCCGCATCATCAGGCGAAGACGCTTGCGCGACTTTTCCAGGCACTGCGGATTGCGGTGAATGACGAACTGGGTCGACTCGAACAGACCCTTTCGGACATCATACCCCTTTTGGCCCCGTGTGGTCGGATTGTTGTGATGAGTTATCACAGTGGCGAAGACCGCATTGTGAAGAACGTCTTCCGGGCCCACCCGGAAACGCTCACCATCATCACGAAGAAGTCCGTGGAAGCCTCAGCCGACGAGCAGCGCACGAATCCGCGCTCCCGCAGTGCGCGCCTGCGCGTGGCCGAGCGCAAGGGTGAGTAGTTTTGCACGACTTCCACCGCAAAAACCCCTGCACATGATCAATACGGCACCGTTCTCTCATGCCGACCTCCTGTCCATGTTCGGTCCGGCAGCTCAAACGCTTCCTGCCGACATCGTGGTTCGTGGCATCAGCACCGACACCCGCACACTTGTTCCCGGCAATGCCTTCGTAGCGCTTCGTGGGGAACGGTTCGATGGTCACGACAATATTCCGGAGGCCATCAATAAAGGGGCTTGCCTTATCCTCACAGAGGACGCGTCACGCGTGCCCCCTACCGCGGCATCGATCGCCTGTGCTTCTACGTTGCATGCCCTCGGCACCTTCGGCTGGTTTCACCGACGTCGGTTCTCGATTCCGGTTATCGCCATAGCGGGTGCAGCCGGGAAGACCTCAACCAAGGACCTCGTGGCGCATGTGTTGTCGTCCACGATGAATGTGCTGAAGACCGCAGCCAACTACAACAACCAGATCGGCACTCCGCTGACGCTTCTGCAGCTCAGCGATGAGCACGAGGCGGCAGTGATTGAGATCGGAACCAACGAACCCGGTGAGATCGAGACGCTTGCGGCAATGGTGCAGCCAACGCATGGACTCATCACGAACATCGGCAAGGAACATCTTGAGAAGCTGATCGACCTTGACGGCGTGGAGAAGGAAGAAACGGCGCTGTTCGATTATCTCCGCGATCATCACGGCCTGGCCTTTGTGAATGCCGATGATGACCGACTCGTGAAATACGCCCCTACGTTTACCCGTTGTATTTCCTTTGGCGTGGAAACCGGCGCTGATATTCACCCCACGATCGCGTTCGACGATGAGGTATGTCCGGCTGTGAGCCTTGTGCATGGGTCCTTCACCCTGCGGGCGCAGATGAAGACGAGCGGACTTGCCTCTGCCTACAATGCCGCGTGTGCCCTTGCCGTGGCGTGGGCATTGCATATCCCTGCCGCTCACGTACAGCATGCTCTGGCATCGTATGAGCCCCCTGCCTCGCACGGGTACGGACGCATGATCGTGCAGAGAATGGGGTCCCTGACTATCCTCAATGACAGCTACAATGCCAACCCCGCATCGATGGTGATGGCACTTCGCACCTTGCAGAAGTTTCCTGCCACCAAGCACATAGCGGTCCTGGGCGATATGCGCGAACTCGGCGATGCAGCCGAAGAAGAGCATATGCTCATTCTTAGCGAAGCCCACGAGATGGCCGACGTGGTCGTGACAATGGGCGAAGAGTTTCGTCGCGCGTCAGAGCGTCTCAACCTTCCGCACGTGCTGCATGCCGAAACACTGCATGGGTGTCGGGACCTGGTTCGAGAGGTCTCCACCGAGGGGGCGGCCATTCTCGTGAAGGGATCGCGAGGCATGGCGATGGAACAGGTGATAGATTTGCTGTCCGAGGGGAACGGGGAATAACACCATGCTTTATCAATTGGCGTTGTGGATACGGTCGATCACCGATGTACCGGGGATCAACCTATTCAGCTACGTAACATTTCGTGCGGCGTCGGCCGCCATCTTTGCGCTGCTGATCTCGTTCATCGTGGGTCCGCGCATCATTGCGCTACTCAAGCGACGTCAGGTCGGCGAACAGGCCAAGCAGGAGCTGCAGCAGGTTGGACTGCACGTGAACAAGGCAGGCACGCCAACGATGGGTGGACTCATCGTTCTGGCAGCCGTGCTCCTTCCGACGCTGCTGTGGGCCAACGTTCTGAACATGTATGTGGTGTTGGCCGTTGTGGCCACGGCAGCACTTGGTGGCGTGGGCTTTCTTGATGACTATCTCAAAGTGGTCAAGAAGTATCCCAAGGGGCTTATCGGACGTTACAAGATCGTGGGTCAGGTTGGCGTCGGGCTGTTTGTTGGCGGCTGTCTGTACTTCTTTCCGGAATGGTTTGGACTGACTGCCACCACCAACACCCTTACGACGATCCCGTTTCAGAAGATGGCGCACTTTGACTTCGGTCTGTTCTACATTCCGCTCGTCATCTTCATCATCACCGCTACGTCAAATGCCGTAAACCTTACCGACGGTCTGGATGGACTCTGCATCGGAACGGTTGGTATCAGCGCGCTTACGCTTGCCGTTATTGCGTACTTCAGTGGTAACGCGTTCTTTGCCGACTATCTCAATATTGCGCATCTGCGCGGCACAGAAGAGCTGACCATCTTCTGCGCAGCAATGGTGGGTGCGTCACTCGGCTTTCTCTGGTACAACGCCTATCCGGCCCAGGTCTTCATGGGCGATACGGGTTCACTTGCTCTTGGTGGTGCCATCGGTGTGCTGTGCGTGCTCATTAAGAAAGAGTTTCTTTTGCCCATCGTCGGCGGCGTGTTTTTTGCCGAAACCGTATCGGTTATCCTTCAGGTGTCGTGGTTTAAGTACACCAAGAAGAAGTATGGCGAGGGACGTCGGATCTTTACGATCGCCCCGTTGCATCACCACTTCGAGAAGAGTGGCTGGCATGAATCGAAGATCGTTACGCGCTTCTACATCATTGCCATCCTTCTTGCCATCATTACCATGGCATCGTTCAAGGTTCGATGAACGCCCCCTTTCAGGTTGGCATCGTTATTCCCGCCGGTGGACGTGGAACACGATTCGGTGGCGATACGCCAAAGCAGTATCTGGACCTCGCTGGTGAGCCGATCATCATCCACACGGTAAAGACGGCGCTGGCAACGCAGCACGTATGCGCCGTGGTCATCGCTGCGCAGACGACCGAGTTTTCGCACCTCTCTTCTCTGATCGAACAGCATGGCATCGTTGATGCACGCCTGGTTCTGACCGAAGGTGGATCTGAGCGATATGAATCTGTTGCCAAGGGGCTTACCCATCCCGCATTGGATGAGGCTGACGTTATCCTCGTTCACGATGCTGTGCGACCACTTGCCAGCACATCCCTCTTCGACCGTGTGGCAGCCGAAGCGGTGGTCCACGGTGCTGTTGTTCCTGTTATTCCTGTGGCCGATACCCTCAAACGGGTGGACTCAAACAGCATGATCATCGAGACGGTCGACCGCTCTGCTATGCGAAGAGCTCAAACGCCTCAGGGGTTTTCCGCCGCGATCATCCGCAATGTCTACGCCGAGGCTCTGCGCACAGGTGTTGGTGGAACGGACTGCGCGTCACTCTGCGAGGCAGGGGGCTTTCCGGTCCACACGATCCAGGGCGAGGAACACAACCTCAAGATCACCACAGCGTTCGACCTTGCTGTGGCTGGAATGGTGCTGCGAAGCATCACCTGACGCTACGTAACAAACTCCGACCTTGTCGGTTCTTTTGCGACAGTACCATGGTGCGTGTATATTCGCGCCGCTCACCATATCCTCATTGTTGTTTCAAGGATTGACAGATGTTTTGGACGCCTGAACTTGCCACGTATCTCGAGGATGCACCATGGCCTGCCACAAAGGAAGAACTGATCGATTACTGTAATCGAACAGGTGCGCCGTTGCAGGTGATCGAGAACCTTACGGAACTCGATGACTCGGAAGAGCTCACGTATGAAGGCATCGAAGATCTTTGGCCTGAGTACGAGGAAGGGTCAGACGATATGTTCTTCAGTGAAGACGACGAAGGATACGAGTCGTAAGCCCCCTACCCTGTATCGAATATCATGCGCGCCCTGTCTGCTCAATGCATGCAGGGCGCTGTTGTATCAATCTGCTTTTTCGGGCGGTAACTTGCACCCTGTGAACATCAGACGTCAATACCAGGCAGGACTCCGGTGGTTCCTCGGTATTCTGGGGATATGCGTGTCGACGTCACTCGGTGTCTATGCGCAGGACACGTATCGCGACAGTCTCGAGCTTGCCGGAGAGCGCTCACGCGTGCTGCAACTCACGGAACTCCGATCGGTGGAGATCACCGGATGCGATCTGACATCGCCGGAAGACCTTCGCGTTATCATCTCCTCACGGCAAAGCGACTATTCCCTTGGACGCAAGCTGACAGTGTTCTTTGAGCAGGCGCTGAAGCGCAACCCTGCATCGCCACAGACCATCCTGCGTCGGTTCACCTCGATCCGCCGGAGATATGATGAAGAGCGCGTGTTTTTCGAACTCGCTGTTGCACGCGATGACTCAGCTACGCTTCATACGTATCTCGTTCAGAACGGCTACCACAATGCCGTTGTCAATTTCGGGTACGGCTACAATCCTTCGTCAAAACTCTTTACCCTGCGCTTTCTGATCAACGAAGGAAAGCGCGCCACCATTGACACATTTGTGGTACGGGGCTTAGAACAGGTTGATTCAACAGTTCGAGAGCAAGCACATCAAAGCCTGAAGATTCGCCAGGGAAGCCCCTTTTCAGAAGCTCTTGTGGATGAAGATGTGAAGCGACTCGTATCCACGCTGCAGAACAACGGCTACTACAAGGCATCGTTTGAGCGTCCAGTTGTGGGCATCGGTACCGACGGCACGCACGATACCGTGATTGTTGTTGTGAAACCTGGCAGACGTGTTCGAGTAGATAGCATCGAGTTCGTGGAGTACGATGGTGGATACCCATCGGTGAATCTCTCTACAAGGGTTCGCCAGTTGGATTTTGAGGCCGGTGAATGGTATAGCCGGGAGCTGATCGAACAGTCGCGAGCGAACCTGATGCGGCTTGGTACGTTCGAGGTTGTCCTTATCGATACCATTGCTCACGACTCACTCTATCATGGTAGTGATAGCGGTGTACGGATGCGAGTCTTCACGCGGAACTCAAAGCCATACGACGTTGGCTTCAACTTCGGACCCTATCAGACAGCGATCGATAACTTCCTAAATTTTGGTATCGATGCATCGGCGCAGTATCGAAATTCCTTTGGTGGTGCACAAGTAACATCGCTGTCGCTGCAGTATATCCTACAGGATGTTTCACGTTTCGCACAGGGTCAACAACTGGAACGGGAGTTTCTTGGAACTGTGGTTGTGGCGTGGCCCAATCTGGGACGACTATTCTCCCAGCGTGTTGGTTTGACCACTTCGACATACTATTCGAATCGTCAGTTGATTACGCCTTTTCGTCTTGAGGCATCTGGCATTCGTGCGCAGGCACCGATTGCGTTTTACTCACATACGTTCTTCAATGGTATCGATCTCAGCGTCGGTATCGATAGACAGATTCCGATCAATTTTGATTTCGCTATCAATTCAGCTCTGAACGAAGCACAAACTTCCGAGGATTCTGCATACGTGCGTAGTACGTACAACCAGTTTCTCGTTCTGAACAACTATCTGAAAACGTCCAACACATTCTTTACTGGCCTTACGGCGGGCTTTACTCTTCGCGGAGATCACCGAAACAGCCAGATCAATCCTACACGTGGAACGTTGTCGAGTCTCTCGTTTGAATGGGGCTGGGGTGCCGGACGCTACATCCGGGGTCAGGCGTTCTTTTCTACGGCTGTACCTGCAGGAAATCGTCTCGTAGCAGCAACAAAGGTGAAGCTTGGTCACATCCAACTGCTCGACTTCGTACGAGGTGACTCACTCCGCAACAACACCTATGTTCCGCTCGATCGTCAGTTCTTTGCCGGTGGTCCGGCAAGTATCCGTTCGTTTGCCTCACGACGTCTGCATGATCCGAATTCCGGCACCATCCGCAATGTCGATGCAGATGAGTCTATTGTCCTTTCGAACGTCATCGGATCTGGATCGCTCATCGAACTTGGCTTCGAACTCCGCTATACCTTTCCGCGTCCACGCGGCGTGGACGACCTGTGGGCATCGATCATCGAACGTACCGGCGTAACGTTCTTTACTGACATCGGTAACTCCTTCAACCGCTTCACGACAGATCTCTATGGCAGCGTCACCCCGAATGACCTGCTATACGGAAGCGTTGTTGCCGTGGGTGTTGGCTACCGGTTCGAGACACCGGTCGGCCCCTTCCGCGTTGATTACGCCACAAGCGTCTACGACCCCACTCGCTCCACCGGCCGCTGGATCACTGACCGCGTCGGGGTTATGATGACCTCAAACTGGCAGCTCAGTATTGGGATTGGGCATGCGTTTTAGGTGTGAGGTGTGAGGTGTGAGGTGTGTGACGCCTAACACGCTATGCTGCATAGTAGCCCCGGGCCTTGGCCCGGGGTGCGCGATTCATACGCTCCCTACGACGCGGTTTCCTTCACCATCAATCGATGCGCGGTACATGCCGGAGGTGTTATACGGCATAGCGACACGCCCCGCTCGGTCAAGGACAATCATTCCGCCAAAGCCACCGAGGGCTTCGATCTCCGAGAGTATAGTGCTTGAAGCTGTAAGGGGCTCTTCATTCAGATACTGCATGCGGGAAATGATACGGGAGGCAGCACTGGTGCGGAGAAAGTATTCACCGACGCCGGTGCAGGAGACGGCGCCAACGGCATTATCAGCGTAGGTACCTGATCCAATTACGGGTGTATCGCCGATTCGGCCGGCGCGTTTACGGAGTGTTCCACCGGTTGATGTGGCTGCTACGATGTCACCATGAACATCCAACACCACCGCTCCAACCGTACCTGATGATGGCAACCACGCTCCAACGTCATCGCAAGGAAGAAAGTAATCCGGACCGATCACGTCGCATCCGGCGTCCTGGGCAAGAGCATCTGTCTCCTCGCCGGCAAGCATTACCACCGATGAGCCCATGATGTGTGCGGCTACGCGGATCGGGTTTTTCAGCGTATGAGCAACGGCAAGTGCTCCAGCTCGACGATCGCGTCCATGCATGATGGAAGCGTCCATTTCGACGCGTCCATTGGTTGTTGGAGAAGAACCACGTCCGGCATGGAACAAGCCGCAGTCTTCCATCACTTCGACGGCTGCTCTTGCGACGTCTAGTGC
>JBJTEQ010000027.1:0-5890 GCA_046092945.1 Kapaibacterium sp. (SeqCode) | reverse complement strand
GGATATTCTCGCCAATTGTGACGCCTTGTTGCCGACCTCCAGGGGGGTTGGTCGTCAGTTTTGTTGAACAACCATAGGTGAGTAGCCCACCGTGTTCGCTCTGACACGACGAACGTGGACGATTATGCTATGCGCTCTCGGCGTTTTGGCATCACCGGACTGCGTCCTTGCTGAGGTATCTGCCTTGCCATGGCTGGCGCAGAGCGAGCCTCTGCATATCCACGCGATCGGGCTCACGACGGCATTGCTGGGCTCACTTGTGCCTTCATCTGTGGCCGACACCGTGCGCCGTGATACCACGATACGAGGGCCGGAAGGTATTGGGGACCCGACAAACACCGACACCCCTGGCTACTACCCCGACGTTTACATCAATCGATTTGATCTCACTCAGGCTCAGCGTTCATATCGATTTATCCGTCCACCCGGCGGTTACACGCAGCGAAGCAGTATCGACTCCGCGGTCGGTGTGGTAACGCTCTGGGAGATCGCCGACGGAGTAGACGTGGGCACAATGATCCCTCTCTCGCTCGAAGCATATCTTGCTCAGCGGCGCGAAGCCATTATCAGGAAGGCGCGGGACTCTTCGCTCCTGAAGTATGAGATGAAGAAGCCCCTTTCAGCGGCCGAGCTCACCAAACTGATCGATCAGGCAACCAATATCACCATTCCTTTGCCACAGAATCCTCTGTTTGGGATCTTCGGCAAGCCGGAGATCTCGATCAATGTTAATGGCGAAGTGAACGTTCAGGCCGGCTGGCGATGGGATTCGCAATCGCTTGGTACTGCCTCCATTGCAGGACAAAATCAATCAGCGCCGATCTTCAATCAGAATATTCAGGTGAACGTTAGCGGCCGCATTGGCGATAAGCTGCGAATGAACGTCGACTGGAACACGCTGAATCAGTTCGAGTTCAACAACCGGTTCAAGATCGGATTTGAAGGTAACGACGACGATATCGTGAAGCGGGTGGAGTTCGGCAATGTGAATCTTGAATCACAAAGTGCGCTGATAGGGGGCGGACAGACGCTCTTTGGCGTGCGTGCGGATTTCCAGTTTGGTCCGCTGTTCCTGAAGTCTATCGCCTCACAGCGTCGAGGAGAGCGGCAGTTTATCAACGCACGAGGCGGTTCGTCGCGCCAGCAGTTCAGTATCCGCGCGTATGACTACGCTAAGAACCACTTCTTCGTCGATACAGCGTATTTCGCCGTGTGGAAAGAGTACTTCCGGAGTGCGACCCCGGCACTGTCGAAAGCTGGGTCGGCACTGGTCATCAAGGAAATCGATGTCTGGGAGTCGACAACCGACCTGAAAGAAGTGCAGGCCAACGAAGCTATTGCTTACGACGAACTGGCCACGATACGGTACGCCAACAACGAGCGGTATCCAGCTGGATTGAAGCAGGCCGAGATCAGGGCCGGATCGGTAGAGCGAGGTCGATTTGTTCGACTCGAGCCTCGACGATTCGAGGTCGACATGAACCTCGGCACAGTCATGGTGCTCAATCTTCGTAACGACCGCTACTATGCTGTTTCGTACCGAATCGAAGGGCCTACAACATCTGAGCTGGACGATGAATATGTGGGAACACTTGCACGCAACGCTGCGGAGAAGGACACGATCATCCTCAAGCTCATTGCTCGTCCACAGATGCAGCCGGGCTTTCGCAAGATCTGGAAACGGATGATGCGGAACCGCTATCAGGTGGGGATGCCGAACATGAATGCCGTTGACGCAAAGCTCGGCATGTGGTACTATCGTTCTACCAATGACTCGGCTGATGTTCTCGAAGGGGCTCCGGATAAGATCGTCACGATCTTCCGCGTGGACCAGGTGAATAACGGGACAGGGGTTGCCCCGCCCGACGGTGTTTTTGATCCACGCCCACCGATCTTCAACGCCCAGCGTGGCGAGATTACTTTCCCGAGCCTTGAGCCGTTCCGAGAGGGATTACGAGATTATTTCGCCTCCAAGGGCAACGCGCAGCTTGCTGAGCAGTACGTATTCAATGAAGTGTACGATACCACAGAAATTGCGGCGCGCCTAGTTACCGCCAAGGATCGATTCTTAATCGTTGGTGAGGGTACCGGAACCTCGATGGGAAGCCGAATTCCGCTGGCCTACCAGTTAGCTCCGGGGAGCGTGCGAGTAACTCTCGATGGTATGGCCCTGCGTGAGGGCGTTGATTACATGGTCGATTACAATACCGGCACTCTCTCACTCCTAAATCCGCGGGCACAACTGCCGAACGCGAATCTCAATGTTGAGTTCGAGAAAAACGACATCTTCAATCTGACCACGCGAACGTTGCTTGGCCTGCGAGCCGACATGCGTTTATTCACAAAGCGACGAATGAATGGCTCGGTCGGAATGACGATCATGAATTATGACCAGGCGGCAATTATCGATCGCGTTTTGCCGGGTCAGGAGCCGAATGCCAACTTCATGATGGGCTTTGATGCCAAGTTCAATGCTGAACTTCCCTGGCTTACTTCGGCTTTGAATCTGCTGCCCGGTATCGATACGAAGGAGAAGTCGTCGTTCGCGTTCAACGGGGAGTGGGCGATGGTCTCACCGACTCCAAATAAGCGATTCTCCACGGTTGCCAGTGACGACGGGAAGGCCGTAGCCTACGTCGATGACTTCGAGTCGGCCCGACGGTACCTCGGTTTCGGCCTGACTCCGACAACATGGTTGCATTCCTCGGCTGCAAAGGATACCACCCTTTGGGATGCCGACACTACTGCCCAGAAGTACCGGGGTAAGATGTTCTGGTATCAGAAATTCGTCCCGGACGTACCGCAGGTTGATGTCTACCCAAATCGTGCTCGTGTGCAGGGACGCAACAACATCAACCCACTGCGCATTGTGTTCAATCCGGACGAGCGTGGAATCCATAACCCGAATCCGGACTTTGTCGATGAGCAGTCGGCTGACTGGAGCGGCGCAGACAGTCTCAAACTCCGTGATCAGGCCGCAGCTTTTCAGCGCGATAACCGTCAAAAGGTATGGGCAGGCATGACGAGACTTCTGTCGCCGTTCAATACCAACTTTGACAATGAGAACATCGACTACATCGAGATCATGATGCGCATTGATGGCTACGAGCCGGGGTCGCGCATGTTCATTGACCTAGGTCAGATCAGCGAAGACATCGTGCCGAATCAGACGCTTAATACTGAAGATCGCCCGCCGCCAAACAATCTTATCGATATCGGGGAAGACACCGGTATCGATGGCCTTGCCGACGAGCAGGAAAAGCTTGCCTACCCGTCGCCCCATAACAAAGAGGCCGACCCTGCACGTGACAACTACGTGTTTGACTTCGCGGCAAATCGGGACAATCAGTCAGAGGCACAGTTCCGTCGGTACAACAACTATGAAGGTAATGCCACGCAGTCGGAATATGGTCAGTTCCCGGACACGGAGATCTTGAACAGGAATAATGGTCAGACCATTTCCCTGGATAACAGCTATTTCCGCTACGAGGTAAAGCTCATACCGAATCCTTCATTGAATTCGCAGATCGTTGGCGGCAATCCATCCAGTGGATGGTATCAGTTCCGTATCCCTGTTCGACAGCCAGATACCGTTGTTGGTAATCCGCTGTTCACCAACATCCAGTATGCCCGAATTCACGTGCAGGGCGGTACCGTAAAACTCTCCATCGCTGATTGGGGCGTTGTCGGCTCATACTGGCTTCGTAACCATCAATTCCAGTCAGGTGTCGCTCAGACGGACACTGTGATCCAGGTGGCCTACGTCAATCGTGAAGAAAACCAGGATGCGCCGGACTTCTACACCATGCCACCTGGCGTTCGGCCGCCGCAGCAGCTGCAGAACCCGGACCCGTATCAACAGCTCTACATGAATGAGCAGTCGATGGTGGTGCGTACGCGAAATCTGCGTGCCGGTGAAGAGCGCTTTACAGCACGGATCTTCCGTCCGTGGGATCTCTTTTTCTACAAGCAGCTCGCCTTTTTCATTCATGGTGACAACACCATGCCGGCAGTCGTCACACCCGGGTCGACACCAACCGCGTACTGTTTTATTCGATTTGGTATCGATAGTGCGAACTACTATGAGTATCGACGTCCGATGATACGGGGCTGGCAGGACCTGCGCGTAACGATCCAGGACCTAACGGCGATCAAGGAGATCCGCGATAAGTCGCGTATCGATCAGCGCCAGGAGTTTCCTGTCCCGGGAGATCCGCAGGGCGTCTATGCGATCAAAGGGAGCCCGATCATGACGCGCGTGTCGTTCTTTGGATTTGGTGTTGCCAACCCCGCAGAACGCTACCCGAACGAGCTTTCTACGACGATGTGGGTGAATGAATTGCGGGCAGTTGATCCCAATGCCGATAATGATTGGGCCGCGATTAGCAACGCAACGCTGAAGCTCGCCGACGTCGGTGATATCACCACTGCCGTCAATGTTTCGACTCCAAATTTCCATCGTCTTGAAGAGAGGTTCGGGAACCGTCTGCATACCACTACGTGGACGACGACAATGCAGATGGGCGCTGAGAAGCTTCTGCCGAAAGCGTTGAGGGAAACAAAGATCCCCATCACCTATACGCATGCAGAGATCACCGAGACGCCACAGTTTCAGGCTCAGAACGATGTTGTACTGGAAACAGCAGCCATTGCAGCTGCCAATGATACTCTTCGCAAGGGGGCCTCGCAGGACGTCGCAGACGAAGTTGCCGAGAACGTTCGCCGCCGCTCGCAGCGGGTCCGAGTTCAGGATCAGTGGGCCCTTAATGGGCTGCGGCTGGGCATTCCGGTCAAGGAATGGTACATCGATGACACCTTCAATAAGCTTACGTTCAATTTTTCCTACAGTCAGGAATTTGAGCGATCGCAGGTGGTGCAGCAGAGATTTGATTGGAGATGGCGCTTCAAGGTAGACTATGCTGTGAACATCGCTCCAAAGTTTTCGGTCTCTCCAATGAAGTTCCTCACCGACGTCTGGGGGCTGAAGGCGTATAAGGACACGAAGATCAACTTCCTTCCGCAGACCCTTAACGCCAGTGTGAACATGACGCGAGCTCGAACGACAGAGCAGTCGAGGTTTCTTACACAGGCAAGCCCCATTGCCCGAGAATTCATTGCTGACAAGTCACTCGGATTCAATTGGCGTCTTGTCGAGAACGGATTCCTGAGCCCTAGTCTCGACTACAAAGTGAACTCGATCTCGACGTTGGTCCCGTTTGAACTCGACGAAAACGGACGTCAACGAACTGCCGGCGAACTCCGCTCACGCATAATCGGTGGTGATGGCGGCTTGATCGACTTTGGAAACATCAGCAATTACACGCAGAACGTCACCTTGTCACTTCGTCCGCGGCTTCCGGACATCGCCGGATTGAATCGGTTCTTCGAAACAACGGGCTCGTACACGTCGAACTTTTCGTTGATGGATCCACTGCAGGCAGACACAACTCTGCGCGATGTCGTTCGAGAAGCACGCTACAATGCTAGCTTCCGCTTGAGTCCAGTCCTTCGTTGGCGTCAGCTCGGGGCGGAGATCTTTGGTCCTGTGCCGAAGGATAGCGCGGGCTTCGGTCGAATCATTCAAGAGATCATCTTTGGCTTCGAAAACATCACCACGACATTCAATCAGGGTACCAATGCGATCAACAAGGGGGTCCGTGGTACGTCAGGCTTCGACAATTTCTGGACACGTAGTTTTCTCTTCCGCAGTAACGATCCGTCGCTAGGGCCAAGTACGGCCTATCAATTGGGGCTGATCTCAAATCCGCACGGAGAGATCAATCTGGTTCCATCGTCTTCCTTCCCGTATTTCGGATTCTCAACAACACCGGGTGTGCGGCCTGTCAACGCGGTAATGCAGGACGATTACTCGCAGAAGAATACTCTTCAA
>JBJTEQ010000026.1:0-3495 GCA_046092945.1 Kapaibacterium sp. (SeqCode) | reverse complement strand
TGGTGGGTTTGTTCTGACGGGATGGACCTATTCCTACGATGGTGACTTCGAGGGAATGAACAAGGGGAGTAGTGACATCTTCGTAATGAAACTCGACTCCAACGGGAACCTCACTCCATCAACCTCAGTCAACGAACAGACATCAACGTCAACATCTCTTCTCGTCTCTCCCAACCCCCTGTCTACGTCATCTACAATTACCTACACCATTGACACTCCATCTCTGGTTCGTGTTGAACTGATGAATTCATTGGGTCAGGTGATTGAAGTGGTGTTCGATGGGTATAGAGATTCAGGAACACATGGTCTTCCTCTCAATGTCTCATCATTGACATCGGGGATGTATTACGTCAGGTTGACGGGTGAGACAGGTGTTCAGACTACACAGGTTTGTGTTGTGAGGTAGGCCAGGCCTTCGTGTGCCATGAGCTCGCGACGTCTCCCAGATAGATTCGGCTATCTCGGACAATCGGAAAAACATCAGTAAAGCCCCCTAACGAAAAAAGTCCCATTTCACGCTGTGAAGTGGGACTTTTCGTGTACACCGTACGGGAATTGAACCCGTGTTACCGCTGTGAAAGAGCGGTGTCCTAACCCCTAGACGAACGGTGCATTCTGAAAATCAGAGCCACAAATATATGAAGAATGGGGAATACAGTAGCTTTGCGCCATGGTACTCGTTGGAATCACAGGCGGAATCGGCTCGGGAAAGTCCACCGTAGCGCAGATTTTTCGGGAAAGGGGCTGGACGGTATTCGCCTCTGATGCCACGGCAAAGGACATCATGGCCAGCGATCATGAGGCACGCCGCGAGCTGGCCGCAGCGTTTGGCGAGCAGGTGCTAACCCCCAACGGCGTGAACGCCCCCTTGCTTTCATCCCTTGTCTTTGGCCCAGATCCGGAAAGTGGCAAACGCCTGGCTACACTCAACGGCATCGTCCATCCGCGGGTGCTGGACGTGCACATGAAGGCGATCCAGCAGGAAGAAGAGCGCGGCACCCGGTTCGTAGCTATCGAAAGCGCCCTGATCTATGAGATCGACCTCGAGGAGGGCTTTGACTACGTCGTGGTGGTGGACGCTCCACACGATGCCTGCGTCGAGCGCGTCATACAGCGCTCGAAACTCACCCGCGAGGACGTTGAGCGCCGAATGGCCGAGCAGATTCCCATGGAAGAAAAGCGCGGCCTGGCCGATTTCGTCATCGATAACTCGGGCAGCCTTGATGATCTGAAAGGGGCTACCCAGACGGTGGCAATGCTCATCGAGGCCATGGCAGGATGACGTTACGAGTCCGTAACTTTGCGCACTTCAATCTTCACTTCGTTCAAGGATCTGCTTACCATGGCACACGCCACGCATCTTACCGATGAGTCGTTCCACACCGAGATTAACTCGGGTCGCGTTGTTCTCGTTGATTTCTGGGCCGCATGGTGCGGACCGTGCCGCGCGATCGCTCCGATCGTAGACGAACTTGCTCTGGAATACTCCGGTAAGGCAACGATCGCCAAGGTCGACGTCGACAACAACCCACGCACGGCTATGGAGTTCGGCATCCGCTCGATTCCTGCTCTGCTGATCTTCAAGGGCGGCAAGGTTGTCGATACGATCGTCGGCGCTGTTCCTAAGGCCTACATCACCGAAAAGCTGAACGCTCAGCTTAACTGATCACCAAAGCAATGCCGCGTCCAACACCGCTTGGCGAGCAGGAACTGCAGGACCACCTGGCGGACCTTCCACTGTGGCGCTTAGAAAGCGCCACTCTCGTTCGTGAGATACCGACTTCAGACTTTGCCGCCGCTATCGGCCTCGTGAACGCCGTTGCCATCATCGCCGAGCGTATGGACCACCACCCGGACATTCTTGTGTTCGGATGGAACAAGGTCCGCTTTACGCTCAGCACGCACGACCAGGGCGGCATCACCATCCTGGACGTTCAGCTTGCAAAACGCATTGATGAGTTGAAATTCAATACGGTTCGGAGTGACGAGTAGGGACGAGACTGCGTCTCGCCTACTAGTACCCGTACCCCGTACCCCGCACCCCGTAACCCTCTTCATCGCCCATGTCCACAATCACCGACGTCTTTGCCCGCGAGATTCTTGATTCACGCGGAAACCCAACAGTTGAAGTTGATGTGATCCTCGAAGACGGATCCTTCGGTCGGGCGGCCGTGCCATCGGGTGCGAGCACGGGCGAGCACGAGGCCGTGGAGCTTCGTGATGGTGATGCCGCGCGTTATCTCGGCAAAGGCGTCACGAAAGCCGTGGAGAACGTTGATGGTCCTATCGCCGAGGCGCTCATCGGGATGGACGCAGGTGATCAGCGTCAGATCGATTCGATCCTCATCGCTCTCGACGGTACAGAGAACAAATCAGCCCTTGGTGCCAATGCGATGCTTGGTGCATCGATGGCCGTTGCCAAGGCCGCTGCGGAGTTCCACGGACTGCCGCTGTTCCAGTACTTGGGTGGTGTGCGCGCTACGCTGTTGCCAACGCCGATGATGAACATCCTCAATGGTGGACGTCATGCAGACAACAACGTGGACATTCAGGAGTTCATGATCATTCCCGTCAAGGCAGAATCATTCTCCGAAGCACTGCGCATCGGTACGGAAACATATCATGCTCTTAAAGGTGTGCTGAAGTCAAAGGGGCTAAGCACCAGCATCGGCGATGAGGGCGGGTTCGCCCCCTCACTGGCATCGAATGAACAGGCGCTGGACGTGATCCTCGAAGCTATTGCCAAGGCCGGTTACACCGCCGGTGATGACATCGTTCTGGCCCTTGATGTAGCCGCCAGCGAAATGGTGAAGGACGGCTCCTACGTGATGTACAAGAGCACGCAGGAGAAGAAGTCTGCCGAGCAGATGGTCGAGTGGTACGCCAGCCTCGTCGAGAAGTATCCGATCGTTTCCATCGAAGATGGTATGGGCGAGAACGACTGGTCGGGCTGGAAGATGCTCACCGACGCTATCGGCGACAAGGTGCAGCTCGTAGGCGACGATCTGTTTGTGACAAACGTCAACTTCCTTACGAAGGGTATCGCCGAGGGAGTAGCCAACTCCATCCTCGTAAAGGTCAACCAGATCGGCACACTCACCGAAACCTTTGATGCCGTGGCCCTTGCCCAGCGCTTCGGCTACTCAGCCGTGCTGTCGCACCGCTCCGGCGAAACAGAAGATGCGACGATCGCGGATATCGCCGTAGCCCTCGGTGCCGGCCAGATAAAGACAGGAGCCCCGTGCCGCACGGACCGTGTCGCAAAGTACAACCAGCTGCTGCGCATCGAACAGATCCTTGGCGATGCGGCAGAGTATGCTGGAGCGATGTTGATTTCGTAATTCCTGTAATTTGTCCCCATGAGCATTGTCTTCGGAACCGATGGTTGGCGTGGCCTTATTGCCCGCGATTTTACGTTCGACAACCTGGCGCTGGTTGCGCATGCAACCGCCAAATACGTGCGGAAGCTCAAGAAGGAAGGGGCTTCTGTTGTTG
>JBJTEQ010000025.1:0-3315 GCA_046092945.1 Kapaibacterium sp. (SeqCode) | reverse complement strand
ATGGATCGGCATAGATCTCCGTACGTCCGGCAATATTCCAGAGGCAGTCACGGTTTTCTGCCCACGTGCCAACTGTGTAACCCTTAACACGCTTCTCGCGATAAAGACCTTTGATATTGCGACGCAGACTCGTAATGCGGTCGTAGAATTCAGGGATCATCGCCATCTGCTGGCGGGCAAGCTCATTGAGTGAGCGCTGAAGCTGCTTGACGTCATCCTGACGATCTGCAAGGGCGTCGTCGCTCAGGCGCTGCATTTCGCGCACCGAGCCTTCAAGACGCCCGATCTTTTCACGGAAGGCCGCAATGTCGGCATCCGTGGCACCGACGAGCGCATTGATCTCGTCACCGCACTTTTTCAGAGCAGAAACAGCGTTGGACAGATCAGATTCACCCTTCTTCACGTCGTCATTGAGCTTTGACAGCTTTGACTTAAGTGCGTCCAGGTCAGTCTGCAACTGCTTGATGCGAGCATCAGCCTCTTCACAGGTGAGGAGCTCATCGGCCTTGCTCACCGGCGGGGGTGGTACCTCTTGTGCCAAGGAAGGCGCGAAGCAGGCACAGGCAACCAGTAGAACGAGTGTCTTCTTCATGATGTGGTTTCCTTTCTTGGCTTACTTCTTTGGTTGCGTTGTTGGTGCTGCCGCCGGAGCTTCCGGTGCGTTCGGATCCCAGTCACCCCAGATGTTCGGCCATTGAGCCTTCTTTTGCTGTACGAACGAGAGGCGATCGTTGCAGTTGCGAACTTCTGACTGACGTGAGGCCAATTCCTTTGTTACGCGGGACTTCTCCGACTCAGCCTTCGTTATGTCGGCAGCCGTTTCTTTGTCCTGAGTGCGGATTTGGCGGATCTGTGACAGCTGCTCTTCCTTGATCTTGCAGGTGCAAGAAACGAGGAAGAGTGCAATACCGCATACCGCAACGGCAATTGCTCCTTTGAACCGTGTCAACATGACGGACTCCTAAGGTGTTCTCTGTATATCATTTAGTTCGGTTTGCACGACGTGAGAACGGCAAAAGGATTGCCGGTGTACATCGACTTGCAAATATATCAGCATCGGGCTGATATATCACTATTGACATCAATTACGGTGTTACCTGCACGCAAACGATATGGGTTATCTTTGGCGGATTCACGCCCATCACGAATTGACTACTTGACATGTCCTCACTGCTCGAAAAAACCTATTCTCCGGCCAATTCTGAACGTCGCTGGTATGCCCAATGGCAGCAGGACGGCATCTATCGCTCCGCGCCGTCGTCATTGGAACCGTATTCGGTGCTGATGCCCCCTCCCAACGTCACGGGAATTCTGCACTTTGGCCACGTACTGAATAACACCATCCAGGACATCTACATTCGGTGGGCACGGCTCAACGGCAAAGAGTCGTGCTGGTTCCCCGGACTGGACCATGCCGGAATTGCGACGCAGACAAAAGTCGAAAAGGAACTTAAGTCTCACGGCCAGACGCGCTACGATCTCGGACGCGAGGCGTTTATCGACCGCGTGTGGGAGTGGAAGAACACCTACGGCGGTATCATCCTTGAACAGCTCCGCACCTTGGGCGTTTCCGCCGACTGGGATCGAACACTCTTCACGATGGATGAATCGGCCAGCTCGGCTGTTCAGGAGGTGTTCATTCGGCTCTTCGACGAAGGGCTGATCTACCGTGGTAAGCGCATCATCAACTGGTCACCGGTGGCTCAAAGCGCTCTGTCCGACGAAGAAGTGATCTTCCGTGAGGTCCGTGAGCACATTTATACCCTGAAGTATCATCTGGCCGATGGCTCGGGAACGCTTCTCGTAGCTACAGTGAGACCCGAAACGATCTTCGCCGACGTAGCCGTAGCCGTAAACCCGACCGACGAACGCTACAAGCACCTTATCGGCTCGCACGTTATCGTGCCTCTGACCGACCGCACTGTGCCGATCATTGCAGACGATTATGCCGACCCCGAGTTTGGGACGGGCTGTGTGAAGATCACGCCAGCTCATGACCCGAACGACTTCGAGATCGGCCTTCGTCACAATCTCGAGATGCCACAGTGCATCAAGGCCGATGCAACCCTGAGCGAACTGGCGGGCGAGTTTGCCGGCCTTGACCGCTTCGTTGCCCGAAAGAAGGTCGTAGCAAGCCTCGAAGAAACAGAACTCCTCGAGCGCAAGGAAGATTACACCCACAACGTTGGCTTCAGTGAACGGGGCGAAGAACCGGTAGAGCCATATCTAAGCGACCAATGGTTTGTGCGTATGGAGCCCCTTGCCAAACCAGCCGTAGAAGCGGTGCGCAACGGTGATATTCGCTTTTACCCCAACCACTGGGTTCGTACGTACGAGCATTGGATGTCGAACGTCCGCGACTGGTGCATTTCGCGTCAGCTCTGGTGGGGACATCGTATACCGGTGTTCTATGCTGAGGACGGCCGGTATACTGCGGCACAGAATGAAGCAGAGGCACGAATCAAGCTTGGACTTTCTGCTGACGCGGCGCTTCGGCAGGATCCGGACGTACTCGACACTTGGTTCTCGTCGTGGTTGTGGCCAATGACAACGATGGGATGGAGGGGGCCGATTTCACATGAGCAAAGTCCTTCGCAGGACGTGGATAAGCTCATGGGGTATTATCTGCCAACGAACCTCCTCGTTACCGGACCGGACATCATCTTCTTCTGGGTTGCCCGGATGATCATTGCGACTCTGAAGTTCAACGGCAAGGTGCCATTCCGCGACGTGTACTTCACGTCGATTATTCGCGATGCCAAGGGCCGGAAGCTATCGAAGTCGCTTGGCAACTCACCTGACCCGCTTGGCATAATTGACTCATACGGTTCGGATGCCGTGCGCTTTACGATGATCTACCTTGCTCCGCTTGGCATGGATGTGCGTCTGGACATCAACGACAAGACGCAAGACATTCCATCGATGGAGCTGGGGCGAAACTTTGCCAACAAGGTCTGGAACGCTTGCCGATTCCTTCAGATGAAGCAGCTTGAAGTCGCTGAGTCTGATCAAGGGGGCGAGCACAGTGAGTATCGTCTTTCAACGGCCGACCGCTGGATCCAGTCACGGTACATGTCCACAGTCAAGGCTGCTTCGGCAGCTCTGGCAGACTACCGCATCACGGAGTATGCCAAACTTCTTTATGACTTCATCTGGCGCGACTTCTGCGACTGGTATGTGGAAGTTGTGAAGGTACAGCTTCAGCACGCAACGCATCACAGCCATAAGGTTGCGGTGATGAATCACGCCTTCGAGATCATCAATGGCACGTTGCATCTTCTGCATCCGGTAATGCCGTTTCTCACTGAAGAACTC
>JBJTEQ010000024.1:0-6917 GCA_046092945.1 Kapaibacterium sp. (SeqCode) | reverse complement strand
CTCAAGAACGGCGAGTGCCTGCGCAGTTGACTGGCTCTGCTGTTCGTAGAGTGCCGTTGTCTGCACGATCTGTCCATCTATCTGAGTGGCGCGTTCGCGCAGCGACTGCAGTTCTTCAGACATCGAAGACTGCTGGGACTGCGACTCATCATGCTCGCGGTCAAGACGCTCAAGAGCGCGCTCCGTGGAGTGCATCCGCTCTCCCAAAACGGAGATTGTCTGCTGAAGTTCGGCAAGTGCTGAGCGCACGTCGTTCTCGTGTCCGAGGGCCTGACGAAGGTCGGCCTCGGTCTTCTGATGATCAGCCTCGGCCAGCTGCGAGCGCTGCTCTGTTGATTGAAGCTGCTGCTCCTGGGCTTCGCGACGCTGACGAATCTCCGCCACACGCTCAGTCATCTGCATCAGGTGGAGATACTCCTTGGCGTACTCGAAGGCAAAGAGAAGCCGGTCGAGCTCTCGCAGCTTGGTCGAAAGTTCCTGATGTTGTTTGGCCTTTTCGGCCTGACGGGCTAGGGAGTTGACGGTCTTTTGGACCTCGCGGACGATGTCCTGTACGCGCGCAATATCCCTCTGTGCGGCCTCGAGCTTGCGCTGCGCTTCGCGTCGGCGAGCCTTGTACTTCGTCACACCGGCAGCCTCTTCAAAGAGGTGACGCCGCTCATCGGCCTTATCACTCAGGATCGTCTCGATCATCTTCAGCTCGATCACCGAATAGGCATCGGAGCCCATACCGGTGTCCATGAAGAGATCGGTAATGTCCCGCAAACGGCATTGCGTGCGATTCAGTAGGTACTGACTTTCCCCATTGCGGAACAGTCGGCGGGTGATCACGACCTGAGAATACTCCGTGGGAAGAATGGCCTTGTTATTCTCGATCGTCAGCGAGACTTCTGCCATGCCAAGGGGCTTGCGGGTCTTCGAACCATTGAAGATCACCTGCTCCATGGAATCCGCCCGGAGCATCGAGGTCTTCTGTTCACCAAGTACCCAGCGGATGGCATCAACCACATTAGTCTTGCCACATCCGTTCGGTCCAACAATTGCCGTTACACCATCGGTGAAATCCAGCTCGGTCTTTAAACCAAAGCTCTTGAATCCCACCATATCGAGTTTTGAGAGATACATGTGCTACGAGTTTTTTCAGCAGTAGATGCCCATTTCGGGCAAAAAATTCGACGAGCAATTTGCGACGCAACACCGTTTTGCATCGGCCGGAGTTATCCACAGGTTTGATGTGCTTCGCACAATTACGGAATTACGGAATTACGGAGGTCACTTGTCCCCCCGGGCCAAGGCCCGGGGCTAATATTGATCACTCGTCACTCGTCACTTGTCACTCGTCCCCCCGGGCCAAGGCCCGGGGCTAATATTGATCACTCGTCACTTGTCACTCGCCCCCCCGGGCCAAGGCCCGGGGCTAATATTGATCACTTGTCACTTGTCACTTGTCACTTGTCACTCGTCACTCGTCACTTGTCACTCGTCACTTGTCACTCGCCCCTACTCCTTCTTCCGATTCGTATACAGCATCGGGAACACGGCCGCGGTGGTCGTGTACAGCGTCGAGGCCACTCCATACTGGAGGAAAAACATCAGGAACGATGTCTGCATCGGACGCAGGAAGAAGAAGTTGTAGACCAGATTATGGACCAGAGCGGAGATTGTGACGATAAACAAGTACCGAAAGCTGCCGATCTGCTCGGCAGCAAATCCCTCTCGGTAGAAGTACCCGGCAATAAAGCCGGCAAAGGTCTTGGCAAGTGCATTGGTACCGATCACGTCGGTAGAGACCACATCAAAGAGCACCCCGCAGAGAAAACCGGCGATCATACCGGTAAACTGTCCCTCCACCAGGGCCACCCATACGGTGAACACAAGAAGCAAGTCGGGTGTAACAGAGCTGACCTCGAGAAACCGCAAGAACACAACGTGAACAACGCTCAGAATGAGCGCCACTACACCATACCAGACAAACCGGATATTGGGATTCGAGGCGAACTCGGATGAGCGGACTGAGGATCTCGTAGCCATTCTCAGCTGGTTTCCTTCACTGTGATATCAGGGGGCTAGGCGCCCAGGTGTACGTTCATCGACCTGACGCTCTAATCCAAGACGCTCGGGGTCGGGCTTGGCGTCGACCACAAACACCTGCTCTAACGTCGAGAAATTCACGGCCGGCTCCACAACGATACGTCGGAAGAGCGTGTTTGCCTCGTCGTCAGCCACACGGACGGTGCCTACGACGATGTTCGCCGGATACCGGGCGCTGTAATTCGACGTCAGAATCCGGTCGCCAACGCGCACATCCAGCGTGCGAGGTACATTTTTGAGAACTAGGATGTTCTCTCCTTCCCATTGTACGATCCCATCAACTCGTGTGCGCTGCACCTTTGCGCTGACTCGTGTGTCGCGATTGATGAGCAGCTGAAGAACGGCAAAGTGATCCGATGCGCCGATGACGATACCCACGAGGCCGGCATCGTTGATCACGGACATATCCTCTCGGACACCGTCTGCACGCCCCTTATTGATCGTAGCATAGTTGCGTTGCTGCGTCGTAGTCTTACCGATCACATCGGCTGCAATCAGCCGATGATCCGTCATGGACGGCAGTTTCAGCATTGACCGAAGGGTGGCGTTTTCCAGCATCGCCTGACGTGATCGTGCGGCCTCGACGGCGAGCTGAAGATTCAGCTCACGCAGAGCAGTGTTCTCGGCCTTGAGAGCCACCGGGTTCGGGATCCACGCGAATACCGATTGAATCCACCCGATAGAGCCAACAATCACGGCACGGAATCCGCCAAGTTCGGACAGATTTCCGATGCTCATGAAGGACAGTGACATCACGACCAATGCGATAAGCGTGATGGCATTTTTGAATCGGACAACGAATTCAATGAATCCGCGCATCAGTACCGTTTAGACTTTATGAGCACCGACGAATAGGCATCAAGATCCTCAAGAACCTTACCCGTGCCACGGGCAACGGCTGTTAGTGGATCGTCAGCAATATGGACTGGAAGCGATGTTTCGCGACGAAGGCGTTCATCAAGCCCCTTGAGAAGAGCTCCGCCACCGGTAAGAATAATTCCTCGGTCATAAATGTCGGCCGAAAGCTCCGGTGGAGTCTTTTCGAGCAACGTGAGTACTGCCTCGACCATTGTCGTGACGTTTTCATTCAGGGCCTGACGGATCTCTTCGCTTGAGACGATGATGCTCTTCGGTGTACCCGAGACCATGTCGCGTCCCTTTACCTCGATCTCGATCTCCTGGGCAAGGGGCCATGCAGACCCCACGTTGATCTTGATGATCTCAGCTGTGCGGTCACCAATGAGAATGTTGTGTTGCCTCTTAAACCAGTTTACGATCGAATTTGTGAGCTCGTCACCGGCAATTCGAATAGACTCGGCAACGACGATTCCAGAGAGAGCCATCACAGCAATCTCCGTCGTTCCACCACCAATGTCAACGACCATATTACCCATTGGCTCGTGCACATCGATTCCAACGCCAATGGCCGCAGCCATAGGCTCAGCGATCAGATGAACCTGCTTTGCACCGGCATGCTCGGCTGAATCACGTACGGCTCGTTTCTCAACTTCGGTAATACCTGAAGGAACGCAGATCACCATCCGCCGCGCTTGCGACATACTTGTTGAGGACTTCTGAATGAATGCACGAAGCATACCTTCGGCAATCTCGAAGTCAGCTATCACGCCATCCTTCAGAGGTCGAATCGTTTTGATATCGCGATGCGTCTTGCCGACCATCTTCTCGGCTTCGTAGCCGATAGCGATAATGTTCTTTGTTGACCGATCAAACGCAACGATCGACGGCTCGTTCAGGACGATGCCCTTACCCTTTTGCCAGATCAGGGTATTGGCCGTTCCGAGGTCGATGCCTACGTCATTGGAGAATAACTTAAATGGACCCATGGCGGCGAAGTTACGAATCGGAGCTTTCCTTTTTTGCGCATCATTGCCGCCATGAATCGAATTGAAGATCTCCACCAGACCGTTCGGCTGGCTGGCCCAATCGCGGCCTCACAGGTCAGCGATATGCTAACGCTTACTGCAGACGCCGTGATGGTAGGCGCCCTCGGGTCCGAAGCGCTGGCTGCCGTCACTCTCGCAGGCTCATCAACAACCCCGGTTCTGCTGTTCGCCGTTGGCTTTACCGTCGCGATGTCAGCTCCAGCAGCAGCGGCGTGGGAGCTGCGCCAGACCGGACGTGTGGCCGACGTTTTCCGTACCGGACGTCGCATTTCTCTCTGGATTACACTCGCCCTGGTGGTCCTACTTTTCGCAGCAAGCCCCTTCCTCCATCTTCTTGGTTCCCCCCAGGTCGTAACTGATCTGGCAATCCCCTACCTGCGCTGGTACGTGGCCTCATTCTTCTTTCGGATCTGGTTTGGCACGTATAAGCAGACGATCGAGGCGATGGGCAACACACGGCTACCGATGGTGATTGCACTGGCCGCGAATGTGGCGAACGTCTTGATGAACTTCGTTTTTATCTACGGCATGGGAATCATCCCCGCGATGGGCGTGGAGGGGGCGGGCATTGCTACGTTCTTTTCCCGTGTGCTGTCTGTCGCATTTATCGCGTTGGCATGGAAGCGCATGTCGTTTGTTGCGGATATCCGTAACGCTCCGGCGGAACATGATCCCGAGCTCCGCAAGTCTCTCATTACCGCGGGTGCATCGATCGGCTCACAGATCACGATTGAAGTGCTGGCCTTTGCCGGCGGTGCAATCATGATGGGGTGGCTTGGCGCTACAGCCTTGGCTTCGCACCAAGTGGCCATCAATCTCGCCTCGATAACGTTTATGGTGGCCCTGGCAATCGGGACCGCTGCAACCTATCGGATGGCAGCGGCACAGGCCAGTTCCGACCCGGCCAGAATGAGAATGGTCGGTACTTCTGCGCTGAGTCTCATCATCATCTTCGAGATCATTACGGCAGTGATCTTTATAACGCTCCGACACGTGCTGCCCACATGGTACATCTCCGATCCGAAGGTTGTTACCATGGCATCGCAACTTCTCATCCTTGCCGCCGCCTTCCAGATCTTCGATGGCGTCCAGGCCGTTGGCCTCGGCATCCTGCGCGGCCTACATGACACGGTTGTGCCAACACGCATTGTCATGGTGTCCTACCTTGTCGTTGCCCTTCCGTCTAGCTACCTGCTTGGCTTCCATACCCCACTTGGCCCCACGGGGATTTGGCTCGGTTACGTGGCCGGATTGATCTTCTCCAGCACGGGATTTGTGCTTCGATTCTTCGCCGTGACGCAAAGGTCGACGTGATAGGAAAAAGAAGAAGGGGCAAGCGTTACCGCTTGCCCCTTCTGGGTATTCGAGATTTCGTGCGCTGCTTAGCGGCGCAGGCTCAGTGAACGTGCGACTTGACCGTCGACGCTTGTGAAGCTTACAACGACAACACCGCTCCAGCTTGCAGCGTTGATGCGGAGTGTCGAGCCATCAGCAACCACCGAAGCGAGCGTACGGCCTTGAAGGTCGTTGACCGTAACGACTGTCTCTGGACGAACCGTCTCAACGACGATCATGCTGTTGTTTGCATCGAACCATGCGCGGGCTGTCTGACCGAGCTCATCTTCAACGCCCGTGCTCTTGCCACCCTTAAGATCGCCCTTGTTGTCGCCGTCGACAGCGTCAGAGACGATTTCGAGAGTACCAGTGTAGTTGCCAGCCTTGACCGATGCGAAACAGAGTTCCGAGAACGTTACGCTGCCACCAGCAGGAACCGTCTGTGGGAGAGCTGGCGTTAGGTTCTTGATTGAGAACTCAGCATCACCCGTAACACGGATGTCTGTGATCTTCATGTCGATGTTACCAGTGTTGCGCACGGTGAACGATGTGCACTTGCCCGGAGCTGGAACGTCGCTACCAGCATCCCAATCGTCAACACCTACGCGCGATACGCCGCCCTGGCCCTTGAGGGTGGTAGCAACGTTGCCGCAAGCAGTTTCGACGCTGAGTTCGTCATCATCGCCGTTTTCCGAAGCGATCGTTGGCGTGTATGTGAACGTGATCTTGTGCGTTCCGCCATTTGGTGCGATCGTTACTGGAGGTGTTCCACCGGCTGTGATCGTAACGCGTGAACCATTCTTGAGCTTAATAGCATCAAGAACCATCGGGCCGTCACCGTTATTAGTGATCGTAACTTCGCCCTGACCTACTTCGCCAACCTTTACCTTGCCAAAGTCGAACGAGGTCACCGAAATGGCCGGCGTCGCAGCAGCAATGTTGAAAAGTTGCTTGGCAATGTTCGTCTTTGCAGCCCAGTCCGATGCTTCCACCGTAAACGAACCTGGCTTTGACTTGTCCTTGAGACAGACGCGGAAGGTTGCGCTCTTGACAGGGTTGTCCTTCGTGAATACCGCCGGTGTGAGGTCAGTCAGTTCAGCATTGACCGCAGCAGGGTCGATCGCGAGACGGATACGCTGGATACCAGTTTCAACTTGATCCTTCTCCTTTGGTGGAGTTGATGGCGGATCAGGAATGTTACGATTTTCCGTTACCGTGAACTCACGGCATCCGCATGGAGCAGCCGTGGCGGTGATCACCGGCGGCATCGTGTCAATGCCAGGCGTGACATTCTGTGCCCGGGCGCCATCGCCTGCCTGAGCGCCGACGACGAGCGCGGCAAATGCCGCAAGGAGGCAGAGTTTCTTCATGACCTATTCCCTGAATGAGTAAAGTTGTTGATCAGCTTGAATTGACGGATTTTGAGCAGCGCGCACGTCTGTGCACGCCGCAAGGATTCGCTATAATACGAACCCACAACCATTGGACAAAACAAGAATTATACCCCATTGATAATTTCCTGTCCGGCCCTACGGTCTGCTAACATCAGCAGAAAACTCGGGCCAAACAAGCCCCAAAACACACATC
>JBJTEQ010000023.1:0-2452 GCA_046092945.1 Kapaibacterium sp. (SeqCode) | reverse complement strand
ATGCTGGTCTGCGCTCAGAGCCAGGATGTGGTGATCTCCCGCACGGCCCTTGAGACGTGCTCTGTAAGGCTTGTGTCCAGAGGTGGGGAGAAGCCTCAGAGCGATGTGTTCTTTGTGCGAGTACAGCCGACAAAGCGTGGCGTGGACACATCCGTTACGCCGATTCGTGAGATCAACGGTGCTCGCCTGCTGATTGATATCGCCGGCCTTACACCTGACAGTAGTGGACTTGTTCTAAGGCTCACAGGCGATACGGCGCAGGTTGTGAAAGTATATGCGCACGTTCGGCATGTTGTCGTGAGTGCTGCGTCTGATGGGACCTATGCTGTTCGTGACGTCGATGGACGAACGATGGAGTCGCTGTCAGACATTGTGAAGGGGGCTCGCATGGTCCACCGAGGGGAGAATTCGCTTCCGATTGCCAGCCTGCCGAAGATTGACCTGAAGTCTGCCCCCTACAACCAGAGCTTGTCCAGCGCAGCCTTTACCATGGCCAGCGTTGAACGACTCATACCGATGTGGCAACTGCATCAGGCGGCAAATGGGGCAGAGAATATTCTGACGTATGGTTTCGACGAAGAAGGTCAGCCAACCGTTCAGGTGGTTCGGATCGGAGCAGGTACACTGCGCCGACTGGTTCTTCAGCGCGGGGCAATTGTCGGATTGTCGCCCGAGGGCTCAAACTCACCGTCCATACGTGTGTTTGATGAATCACAAGATTCAGGTCGGTATGCCCGCACAATTCGATACGCGTGGAATGGTTCGGTGCTCGACAAATCGGTAGAAGCGAAATACGTTCCGGAGACTATGACAATTCTTTCGGGATGTGTGATCCCGCCCAAGAGATTTGCCCTTTTCCCGCTGGCTGCGCGACTTACGCGTGCTGTTCGTCTCGGGATATCTCCAGGAGCAGAGGGCTGTTCATCGTCACGTCACGATAGCAACAGCTGGCCGTTTGGTAAGCCCCTTGACGCTGCAACGCCATGCGAGATCCTCGCAACGGCCAGCGATGCCACTGATGCACCATGGCACTTCATCGGAGTGCGAGTTGCGAATGATCCCGCGGTGCGCCGACTTTTTGGTGATCACGGAACATCGGAATCCGAGCAGATCCTCACTGGCGGCTGGGTTCCGGCAAGTGCTCTGGAAACCCTCGGACTTCCGGGCGTTGAAGACAAGCAATAAAAACCGTTTGCGGAAGCCGCTGATATCCCCCTTGCACTCAGCGCAGCTCTAGTCGGCCGATCGCCGCATGCGCGCCATGAAGAGTCCGTCGGTGCCATGATGCAACGGGTCCATCTGGAGCATGAACTGCTCCGGTGTGAGCCCGGAGACGTTCAACCCGTAGCGCTCGAAGCATGGGGCAAGGGGCTCACCGGAAAACTCCGGATGGTCGGCAAGGAACTGCTCGACAACGCGCTCATTCTCCTCGGGCATGATGCTGCATGTTGCATACACCAGCACGCCACCAGGACGCACGTGTGGGACGTATTCTTCGAGAACCTGTCGCTGCTTGCGGGCATGACGTGCCAGTGTGTCGGGAGTGATGCGCCACTTGGCCATAGGCATGCGTCGCACGGTTCCGATGCCACTGCAGGGGGCATCCACCAGCACAAGGTCGAACTTACGCTTGTCACGAGCTGCCGAGCCCCGTTGACGCTGCTCTACACTGATGCTGCGCACACCGGCGCGGTTAGCGCGCGGTCCGATCTCCTTGAGTCTGTTCCACTCGATGTCGTTGGCAATGATCTGCCCCTTCGACATCTGCATATCAGCCAGCTGAAGCGACTTTCCGCCAGCTCCGGCGCAGGCGTCAAGGATCACATCGTTCTCGTTGGGCGCGCAGGCATATCCCACGAGCTGACTGCCTTCGTCCTGGACCTCAACAATGCCGCCTTTATAGAGTGGATGCTGGAGAAGATTCACTCGCTGATGTACGATGACTGCTGCCGGTGAGAGGGGGCCTTCCACCGCGTCGATGTTGTCAGTATGCAGATGCCGTAACACACGTTCGCGGGAAACGCGACGCAGGTTCACACGCAGCACCAGCGGCGCGGCCGACGTCATGGCCTGCCACACATCGGTGGCATCGCTCCATCGTGCACGGGTTGACGTCAGAAGCCAGCCCTGTGTACAGACCCGAACATGTTCTGGTACGTTCTTTGTCCACTCGCCGAGACCATCAAGCCCCTTTTCCATCAGAGCATGTCCGGCATGAGCGATGTCCGGCATGTTCTCATGTTCGGCAATCGCCTCCGAGAGCGAGAGCGTGCGCAGCGTATGAAACACCAGACCGCTGATGAAACGTCGGTCGCTGGCACCGATGTATTTCTTTGATCGGAAGTACTCCGAGGCGATCACATCCGACGGCTGTGGGCTTTTACGGATGATGCGGATGAGCTCGGCACTGTGTCCGAGAAGAGATTCTAGCTGCATCGGATAACGATCTTTC
>JBJTEQ010000022.1:0-2353 GCA_046092945.1 Kapaibacterium sp. (SeqCode) | reverse complement strand
AGAAGGAAACCGAAGACTACATCTCTGGTCGTGTTGGTTAAGCCCCATGAATAGAACATTCGAAGTAGATCTCGACAAACTCCGAACCCTCCTGATCCGAATGGGATCACTGTTGGAAGAGCAAGTGGAATTTGCCCTGCGCTCTCTGCGCGAAGGCAACCAGGAACTGGCCCGCATCGTTGTTGAGCGGGATGACAAGGTTGACAAACTGGACCTGAAGATCGACAAGCAGTGCCAGCGCATTTTTGCTCTGAACCAGCCGGTTGCTACAGACCTTCGACTTCTTCTCGCGGCGATCAAGATCAACAACGAGCTCGAGCGCATCGGCGATATGGCAACCAACCTGGCCTCGATCGTGATCGACTCGCCGGATGCCGTGAAGCTTGCGAATCAGATCGACCTGCACCGCATTGCCAACGCCGCCTACACGATGCTGAAGTCGAGCCTGGATGCCTTCATCAATAATGACCCTGAACTGGCTGCCCATGTTCTGCCATCAGACTCAAACGTCGACCATCTCTATGACGTGATACGGGGCGAGCTGATCGACATCATGAAGGAAGACAGCTCCCTTGTACCGGATGGTGCAACAGTCCTCGTTGGGCTTTACAACCTCGAGCGTATGGCCGACCATGCCACGAACATTGCCGAGAATGTGATCTTCCTCTCCGAGGCCAAGCTGGTTCGCCACCGCGCCGTGAACGAAGACGGCGTGGACGTTATCAAGGCCATCCACGAGCGGGATAACGACTAGCCCCCTGCCATCTGCAGGCCCGCCGGCGCAGTACGGGCGAATTGTCGGCGAGCCGTAACTTCGCCGCATGACTACACGTGGCATCATCCTTGCCGGAGGCAGTGGCTCTCGGCTTTATCCGCTAACGGCGGCCTTTTCCAAGCAGCTTCAGCCGGTGTACGACAAGCCGATGATCTTCTATCCGCTGTCGACGCTGATGATGGCGGGCATTCGCGACATCCTGATCATCTCCACGCCGCATGACACGCCAACGTTTGAGCGTCTGTTGGGCGATGGCTCTCGCTATGGCATTTCTCTGCAGTATGTGGTGCAGGATGCTCCGAGGGGGCTTGCCGATGCCTTCCGCGTGGGGCGGGACTTTGTGGGACGGGATAATGTTTCGCTGATCCTGGGCGACAATATCTTCTACGGCAAGCTGGACTTTTATCGTCGCGCGATTGCCAACAACACCGGCGCAACGGTCTTTGGCTACCCGGTAACCGACCCCGAGCGCTACGGCGTTGTGGAAATGGGTCCGGGAGGAAAGGTCCTCTCCATCGAAGAAAAGCCAACAGCACCAAAATCGAACCTCGCCATTCCGGGCCTGTACGTGTACAACAACGATGTTGTTGAGATCGCCGCCAATCTGCAGCCAGGTAAGCGCGGTGAGCTTGAGATCACGGACGTTCATCGCATCTACCTCGAGCGCGAGCAGCTGAATGTTGAGATGATTGGACGGGGCGTGGCATGGCTCGACACGGGTACGCCCGAGAGTCTGATCGAGGCAAGCACCTTCATCCACGCCATCGAGAAGCGTCAGGGACTCAAGATCGGCTGTCCGGAAGAAGTGGCTCTGCAGCAGGGCTTCCTTACACCCGATGAGTACCGTGCAAGCGTCGCACTGCTTCCCAACTGCGGTTATCGAACCTACTGCGAATCTCTGCTGCGCTCATGAATCCTGCGACGCGATTCCAACGGATCACCACCGCTGTTCAAAGTTCGTTCGCTGAGTTCGTTCAGCGTTCGACGTCTACCGGTATTACGATCCTCTTCATCACGGCCATTGCACTTGTCTGGACGAATTCTCCATGGCATGCCTCGTATGAGGCCTTCCTGCATCAGCCGGTAAAGTTTGTGCTCGGTCCACTGGACCTTTCGTTCTCGCTCGAGCACTTCGTCAACGACGGATTGATGGTGCTGTTCTTCCTCGTGGTTGGCCTCGAGATCAAACGCGAATTCCTCGTCGGCGAATTGTCGTCACGTCAGAAAGCTCTACTCCCGATGATCGCCGCGGTCTTCGGCATGGTGGGTCCGGCCATTACGTACCTGCTCTTTAACGGCGGCACCGATGCCGCTCGTGGATGGGGCGTTCCGGTGGCCACCGATATCGCGTTTGCGCTTGGCGTCCTTGCGCTGCTTGGTGACCGTGTTCCAAACGGACTTCGCGTGTTCCTTGCAGCCCTTGCCATCGTTGATGACCTGCTTGCGGTGGTTGTAATTGCCCTGTTCTACACCGCAGCACTCAACGTCCCGATGTTGTTGCTCGCGCTGGCAATCGTGATCGTTCTCTACGGCGGCAACCGACTCGGTATTCACTCGCTCTGGTTTTACGGCATTCTG
>JBJTEQ010000021.1:0-2964 GCA_046092945.1 Kapaibacterium sp. (SeqCode) | reverse complement strand
CTCGTCACTCGTCACTCGCCCCTACTGTGTGGTCGCAGCATGCTGCGACCCTACTCTCTGGTAGAGTTTGACGATCCGCTGGACCGCATCAATATTGGCGGGGGCGGCTGGTGGCATAACGTCACGTCGTACATCACCGATACATTCCCGCAAAGCGCGTGCAAGATCCTGAGCATCTTCATTTCGGAAGAGCACCGTTCCCTCGGGACGCGGGACGGAGTCGGAGCCGACGGACCAGCGGCCAAGTTCGAGTGACTCGGTCAGCGTCAGCGAAGGGCCACCTTCGGTGCGGGTTGGACGAACAATGACGTGAGCATGCGCCACCATCGGAGCCAGGGGGCCATTGAGGTTGCGGATGATGCTAATTCTCTCATCTGCATTGATGCGCTGTTCGATCGGCTGCCAGCGGGAATGGTCGACGACTTCTCCGATGGCAATGCAGAGACGTAGGTCGGGATCGGAGATCATCGACACGGCATCAACAAGCACATCAATGCCGTACAGGTCCTTTCCTTCATACGTTACGATGCGTCCGGCATTCGAGAGCAGGCGAACGGAAGCCCCTTGCCATTCTGCGGGCACCTCGGCGCTCATCTGCGAGTGATGTTCCCACTGGCTTACGGGTAGTGTTGACGGAATCGTGCGCGTGAGCTTATGGCGCACTCCTATGCGGGCCTCAAGATCGCGCACCACCGCATCGCTGATGCCGATGACGGCTTTTGCGCGCGCAAAGGCACGGGCCAGAGACTTCCGCACGCGGACGCTGGTGAACTCCGGACGGTGGCGAAATGAATGCACCGTTACAACATAGGGCGTACGCGTTAGCCACCAGTACCAGGACAGCAGGCGCATCCAGCGATGATTACCTTCATCCGTATGATAATGCACAAGCGTTCGGCTGAAGAAGAATCCAACGCCAAACTTTGTGATGCCATCTACACCATTCGGTACTCCTCCCTGAGAAACACCCGTAGCCTGTAGGCCGCTCCGGCGCAAACCTTCGAGAAGCCGGATGCAATGCAGTGCAACACCGCCGTAGGGTGGAGGGAAGGGGGCAAGTAGACGCACCTTCATCGGGATTTATGCAGCTTCGTTCGGGATGAAGACGACATTATCGTTCACGTGCGCAGCATCGAGTGCCGATGGAACGGGCGTCCCATCATCAGCGATAGTATACGGGGCGTAGCCGCGATCGACCATGAACTCCTTGATCTGACGGCTGCTTAGACCTCGGTCGGCTTGAAGCACGTCGGAGAGCTCAAGAATGACACGTGGACGAAAGGTCCGGAGAACGTGGTCAGCCCCCTGTAGAACCTCGAACTCGGCACCTTCAACATCGACCTTGATCAGATCAAGTCGGTCAATTGCATTTCTGCGCACAAATGCATCAAGAGTTGTGGACGGGATCTGAATTGATTCCTCAGTCACGTTGCGTTCGTTGTACACGGTGCTATGTGTTCCTGCATTTGCGGTCTTGGAAAGAAACAGGTGGAGTGTTCCTTCGACATTCGAAACTGCTTCGCGATGAAGCGTGACGTTCGTCAGACTGTTCAGCGCCATGTTTTGCTGAAAGCGCGAAGCATTCAGATCCTCGGGTTCAAACGCATGGACCGTTGTCTTCCGTCCTGCGCTTGTGGCCATTGCTAGCGAGAGGTATCCCATCTGAGCTCCGACATCGATGCAGACCGCTCCAGGGGTGAGAAACGAGCGGATGTGACGGATCGTTGGGAGCTCATACGAGCCGAAGAGGTACAGGTGTGCCTGGAGATACTCGCTTGGGTCGATGGTCATTCGCAGACCATAGCGTAGCCCCGTTGCCATCGCCTTGCCCGGTTTGGGAGCAAGCAGCGGAAGATAGATGTTGACGAGGATCCAGTACTTCCCCCGTTCGAGTGGGTACAGTCTGAGGATCTGCCGCAGAAGAGAACCGAGAAGAGATCGCATGCGCAAAGTTATGACCTGTGCTCACGCCATCATGATGAACCGTCGGCGCAGATGATGATTCGCCCGGAGGGGTCCCACTGCCAGACCGGGTTCTGTGATTGAACAACACATCCGCCAACATCGCGGGTAACACTTGCACCTTCTCGCTGACGTCGCGTCCACTCTATCTCCCGACGGATCTGTAGATCGCCCCATCCGTAACGGTTTTCATCGATCGCCTGAAATGCTGAGATCAACGCTGCGTCATCGTCAATTCCTCGGTCGATCAGCTCGTCGATGATCTCCTGCGGCCGGCCCATGCCAGAGATAGTGCTTGGGAAGCGTTGAAGGTGGGCCTGCATTGCCGGCAGGAAGGCACGCATCGACACAGGTGCCTGTTCGATAAGGCCCTCGAGGATGCGCGGGTCATCCTGTGCAAACGCATGCCAGCATGAATGCAGAAACACTCTGTCGAGCAGTGATAGGGGGCTCGACTCGGCTGATGTTGTCCAGACAAGCTCCGGCACCTTGCGCAGGTGTGTAGCGAGAAACATGAGGTTCACACAGCAGAAGAGATCCGTGTCGAAGTGCAGGTGAGCCCGCTGCACTGGCCTAGTGGTTAGCTCTATGAACGGATCGACAACCATCTCCTGATATGATCCGGAAGGAGCCCCGTAGGCCAATTCAACAAATCTGCTCCGCGCTGCAAACAGGTCATCCACAAACGGCTGTACCGGGCCATCTGCCAGCGCTTCGCGCCAGGCAATAACCAAAGAGCGTCCCGTGCGGATGAGGCGTTCGGCCATGACGTCGCCACCGGCGATATGAATCTCTAGGGTATCCATGTGAGAACCTGTGGTAGCGTGAGAACGGAGAGTACTGTTGAAATGAGAATCGCCTGCGCCAGCACTGATTCGTCGAGTCCGAATCGTTCGGCAAATGCCATTGTCAGCATCATCGTGGGCATGGCAGTCTCGAGCATCGTAGCCTGCAGCACGTGACGGTCCAAAATGAGTGTATCGGCAAGCGGCAATACAATGA
>JBJTEQ010000020.1:0-13877 GCA_046092945.1 Kapaibacterium sp. (SeqCode) | reverse complement strand
CCCGACGAGGTGATACGCTCGACGACCGACGAGAAGGAGCAGCAGATCTCCAATGTTGCCAGCGTCAAGGCACGTGGTGGCAGCCAAGCGGAGCAAGCTCTTGAGAACCTGCGTCGGACAGCAGTGCAGAACGGCAACATCTTCGCAGCCCTCATGGATGCGGCAAAGGTCTGCTCTCTTGGTCAGATGACGCGGGCATTGTACGACGTCGGTGGACAGTACCGACGCAACATGTAACGGACTGTGATCTCCTACGGCGACATTGAATCTGCGGCAGCCCGCATAGCCCCCTTCATTCACCGGACACCGGTGATGACGTCTCGGGCTCTTGACCGGATGTTCGGGGCTGAGTTGTTCTTTAAGTGCGAGAACCTGCAGAAGGTGGGGGCATTCAAGGCGCGTGGCGCTGTGAACGCGGTGATGCTTCTTGACGACGATACTGCCCGATGTGGTGTGATAACCCATTCAAGTGGGAACCATGCCCAGGCTCTTGCCTACGCAGCATCGCTGCGGGGTGTTCCCTGCACTATTGTGATGCCGCGAACTGCGCCCGTGGTGAAGATCGAGGCAGTTCAGGGGTACGGGGCTGATATTGTCTTCTGTGAGCCGACTCTGGAATCACGACTGGAGACAATGTCGGCCATCGTTTCCACGACGGGTGCTCATGTTGTTCCTCCGTACAATGATGACCGTGTGATGGCCGGACAGGGAACAGCAGGGAAGGAACTCTGCGAGCAGGTGCCGAACCTTGATGTTGTGATGGCTCCCGTTGGCGGTGGTGGACTTCTCGGCGGTGTATCGACTGCCGTGCGGGCGATGGTGCCTGGTGTACGGGTGATCGGCGCCGAGCCGGAGATCGCGGCCGATGCCAAGGAGTCGCTCCGGACCGGTGTGCTTCAGCCCCCTGCCAACACCATGACCATTGCTGACGGACTTCGAACGGGTTTGGGCGAACTTACCCTAGCGCAGCTGGTGGGCACCGGAGTCCAGATTGAGACGGCCTCTGAGGAGAGTATTCGTCGGGGCACACTGCTTGTTATGGAACGTCTGAAACTCGTCATTGAGCCCAGCGCTGGGGTTACACTTGGAGTATTGCTCGAACAGGCCGACCTAGTGCGAGGTTCTCGCGTGGGTATTATTCTCTGCGGTGGGAATGTTGATCTGCGCCCCCTTTGGAGCTGAATTTCCGTAGTTCTGTGGTCCTTTGGACACCTCCGCACCATCCCCAGCGACCAAGTACGAGGCCGTCATCGGTCTCGAGGTTCACGCCCAGCTGACCTCAGCATCGAAGGCGTTCTGCAGCTGCTCCACAACCTATGGAGCCCAGCCGAACGTGAACGTTTGTCCAGTCTGTCTGGGTCACCCCGGTGTTCTTCCGGTGCTGAACGAGAACCTCGTGGCCTTTGCCGTGCGCATGGGGCTGGCAACCAACTGTCAGATCCGACGCGAGTCCACCTTTTCCCGCAAGAACTATTACTACCCAGACCTTCCAAAGGGCTATCAGATCACGCAGTATGCGGACCCGATCTGCCACGATGGTCATGTGGAGATCGAGGCCGAATCCGGTACGAAGTCGATCGGTATCACCCGAATCCATATGGAAGAGGATTCGGGAAAGAGCATTCACGATCTGGACATCGACACGCTTGTTGACCTTAACCGGGCCGGCGTGCCCCTTATCGAGATCGTCAGCGAACCCGACATTCGCACTCCGCAGGAAGCCTATCAATACCTTCAGCAGATGCGGCAGATCCTCGTCTATCTGGGTATCTGCGACGGCAACCTTGAAGAGGGCAGTATGCGCTGCGACGCGAACATTTCCGTTCGCCTAATAGGCAGCACAACCTGTGGCACCAAGCGCGAGGTGAAGAACCTCAACTCCTTCCGCAACGTCGAAAAAGCAATCGACTTTGAGATCAATGATCAGATCGCTCTTCTTGAAGGGGGCGGGCAGGTCGTTCAGCAGACGCGGATGTGGGACGCCGGAGCTCAGAAGACCAAGGTGATGCGCAGTAAGGAACAGGCGCACGATTACCGGTATTTCCCGGAGCCGGACCTGGGTCCGGTGGTGGTAGATCATGAACGTTTGGAGGAGCTGCGCCGGACCATTCCGGAGCTCTCTCTGGCAAAGAAACGCCGGTTCACCGAGCAGTATCATCTGCCGGCCTACGATGCGGCGATCTTTGTGGACGACATTGATGTGGCCACGTATTACGAAGAAACATGCGGCCTGCTGGCATCGCCGGGGGCTGAGACGTACAAGCTGACAAGTAACTGGATCATGACGGACATTCTGCGCATCATGGGGGAGCGTAAGTGTTCTGTTAACGACGTAGGGCTGACGCCGCGGCAACTCGCATCCATCGTGGATGTGATTTCCGACGGCACGATCAGCAGCAAGACGGCCAAAGACGTGTTTCCCGATATGCTTGGAACGGGGCGAACAGCCCATGAGCTGATCGAGGAGCGTGGTCTGAAGCAGGTTTCCGACCCGTCGGCGTTGTTGGCCATGGTACAGAACGTGATCCAGAGCAATCCGGACAACGTGCAGAAGTACAGAGACGGTAAGACCAACCTGCTTGGATTTTTCGTTGGCCAGGTGCTCAAGGCATCGGGTGGAACGGCGAATCCGGCAATGGTAACGCAGCTGATGAAGGAAGCATTGGAATCATCCACGGTTAACCCTTAGAATTCAGTGGAGCGATCATGCCGATAACGCCAACAAAGACCATCTGGAAGAACGGGAGTTTTATCCCCTTCGAGAAGGCCACGATCCATGTCCTGTCGCACGTAGTGCACTACGGCTCGTCGTGGTTCGAAGGAATCCGTTGCTACGAAACCGCCAACGGCACGGCAGTCTTCCGTCTGCACGATCACATGCGCCGGCTGCACCAGTCGCTAAAGGTGTATCGTACGCAGCTTCCCTTTTCTGTTGATGAACTCTCGGAAGCAGCGGTGGACCTCGTCTACCGCAACAAGCTGCGTCAGTGCTACATCCGTCCCTTTGCCCTGCGGGGCTTTGGAGACATGGGTGTCTATGGTTTACGCTGTCCGGTAGAGGTCTACATTTCTGCCTGGGAATGGGGCGCGTATCTCGGCGACGATGCGGCACAGAACGGCGTAGATGTGTGCATTTCGTCGTGGGACAGGATAACACCGAACGCTCTGCCGTCGATGGCCAAGGCGGGCGGGAACTATATGAACTCCCAGCTGGTAAAGATGGAGGCCGTTGAGAACGGCTATGCAGAGGGCATCTGCCTTGATGCCTACGGTAACATTGCCGAGGGCTCGGGCGAAAATGTGTTCGTCGTGGTGAATGACGAACTCATAACGCCCCCTGCCGCAAGTTCTCTGCTGCCAGGAATCACCCGTGATACCGTGATAACTCTGGCCGAGGAGCTTGGCGTAACGGTGCGTGAACAGAACATCCCGAGAGCGATGCTCTACAGTTGCGACGAAATGTTTCTCACAGGCACGGCCGTTGAGATCACTCCGGTGAAATCGGTGGACCGTATTGCTGTGGGAAGGGGCAAGGTTGGGCCGGTCACACGGGCCTTGCAGCAGGCATTCCACAATGTGACCGTGCACGGAGAGGACCCGTACGGATGGCTGACATTCGTTCGCAAGTCCATAAAGAAATCTTAACGACGAAACACCACGAGGATCTACGATCATGGCCAAGACGACCAAGGCAAAACCTGCAGCAACGAAAGCCGCACCTGCACCGAAGCAGCGTGAGGATCTGTTCAACGTCAAGGGGTTCCCAAAGGAGACACTCGTTGACTGGTATCGCACGCAACACCTTGGACGCCGGCTGGATGAGAAGGCCGCGAACTACCTCAAAATGGCCAAGGGCTGGTCGTACCATGCCCCTTTTGCCGGTCATGACGGTATTCAGCTTGCACTGGGTAAGGTGTTTCGTCCAGGGAAGGACTTCCTTTTCCCCTACTACCGCGACATGCTCACGTCGCTGGCGGCCGGCGTAACGGTTGACGAGATCATCGCAAATGGTCTTTCGAAGGACGTGGACGTAGCCGGCGGTGGACGCCATATGAGCAACCACTTTGCCAAGATCTCCATCAACCTGCAGAACTCTTCATCGTGCACCGGAAACCACTCCCAACAGGCAGTGGGTACGGCCCGATCTATCCGCAAGTTCAAGGGCGACGAAGTCGTGTATTGCTCTACGGGCGAGAGCACCACATCGGAGGGTTACTACTACGAAGCCGTCAACGGTGCCGACCGGGAAAAGCTTCCCGTCGTATTCGTGATTCAGAACAACAAGTACGGTATCAGTGTGCCGGTCCGCGAGCAGACGGCTAATCCGGTGGTTGCCGAGAACTTCAGCGGTTTCAAAAATCTGAAGATCATCTACTGTGATGGCCGTGACCCGATGGATTCGTTCCGGGCCATGGAGCAGGCGCGCGACTACGCTCTCAGCGGTAAGGGGCCTGCAATGGTCCACGCGGACTGCGACCGCATCGGCTCTCACTCAAATTCGGACAATCACGAGCTGTATCGCGAGCCAGAGGATCTTCAGGCTATGAAGGACCGCGATCCGCTTCCTCGGATGCGGGCCACACTTTTGGCTAATGGAATTGCAACAGAAGAGCAGCTGCTTGCCATTGAAGAGGCCAACAAGACGGCCATTTTTGCTGCTGCGGATGCTATCGAGCCCCTTGCCGATCCAGATCCGGCATCCTATACGGACTTCGTAATCCCTGATCCGGTAATCGGATATCACGACACCAGTGAGCAGCAATACGTACCGTCGGCCGATGCTCCGGTGGTGACATTCCGCGAGGGGATCGTCAACGCAATGCACGAAGAGTTCCGGCGCAATCCAGCCACCTTCCTGTTTGGTCAGGACGTTGCCTCGTTCAAAAAGCAGGGCATCTTCAATGTGTGTAAGGGTATGCTCGACGAGTTCGGCAATGACCGGGTGTTTAATGCTCCGATCGCCGAGGACTTCATCGTTGGCACGGCTAATGGAATGACGCGCTACCGCGACGATATCCGTGTTGTTGTGGAGGGGGCTGAGTTTGCCGACTATTTCTGGCCGGCAATGGAGCAGCTAATCGAGTGTACGCATGATTACTGGCGCACCAAGGGACAGTTTGCCCCGGCTATGGTCATCCGTCTTGCCTCTGGGGGATATATCCAGGGTGGTCTGTATCACTCACAGAACCTTGAGGGAACCTTTACCACGCTACCGGGTCTACGGGTTGTGTGCCCGTCGTTTGCTGATGACGCCGTTGGTCTGATGCGTAACGCGATCCGTTCGCGTGGCACCACGATGTTCCTCGAGCCAAAGTTCCTCTACAACTACCGTCCAACATCGGCTCCGATGCCGTCAGAAGATTTCATTATTCCCTTCGGTAAGGCCAAGGTGCGCCGCGCCGGTTCACATATTACCATCGTCACCTACGGTACCGCCGTGCATTGGAGTCTGAAGGCAGCGGACCAGCTTGCCACAGAAGGTATTGATGTTGAGGTGATCGATCTGCGGTCTCTCGCCCCTTGGGACAAAGAGATGGTTTTTGAGCACGTCCGTCGCACGGGACGCTGCGTGGTTGCTCACGAAGACAAGAAGACCGGCGGATTCGGTGGTGAGATTGCTTCGTCGATCGGAGAAGAGCTTTTCCGCTACCTTGATGCGCCGGTTGCCCGTGTCGGCTCCAAGGACACACCTGTTGGATTTGCCAAAAGTCTTGAACAGGCTGTACTGCTGAATGTATCGGATATCGCCGAGGCTGTTCGAAGCACAATCCGTTTCTAGGAACCTTTGAGCGCGGCGTGTTGAAAACGGCAAACCGAACGCTGTGGATAACCATCGTAAGGGCAACTAACAGCTAGGTTTACCTCCGAGGTTCGTGTTCATATTTCAAGTTGGTCGGTAACGCCCTCAAAGGTATATTTGCAAATCTGTTTCACTGGGCACGCTGTGTTCCTCGGGTTCACTGGTGCGTCGAGTGGTACGGACACTTTGTTTTCCGTCGATCAATCCATTGGATGGTGGCGGTTTTGTTGGACACGCGAGGAGTGCATGAGCACAGGGTTACCGCACGAAAATTACAGTTCATCGGAGTTGCCGGCTTCTACAGCACAGGCTTCGACGGACATTGTTGATTTTATCAGCAGTCGTTGGAAGGTCATTGCCGGAGTTGTCGGAGCAATCGCCCTGGTAGCTGCTGGCTACTTCTATTACGACAGTCAGCAGCAGGAACTCAACGTGGAGGGACTTACACACCTCTCACGTGTGAGGAATGTACTTGACATGGGTGCGTACGATGCGGCACTTACCGGCAAGGGTATTCCCCCTGTCGGATCAGAAGCTGTTAAGGGGCTTGTTGCCATCAGTGACGAATATGAAGGCACGCCAGCTGGCGAGCAGGCAGCCTTGATGGCCGGCAATGCATACGTAAATCTCGGTAAGCCAAACGAAGCATTGGGACAATTTGAGCGTGCGGCCTCCTCCGACTCAAAATTGGTGCAAGCGGGTGCAAAACAAGGACTTGCAGCCGTGAGCGAGTTGCAGAAGAAGGTAGCCGAAGCGGCCGCTTTGTATGAAGAAGCAGCAACATTGGCTGACAAGACAGGTATCGAGGACGTTATGCTGTACCGCGCTGCGGTCTGCTATGAAGAAGCGAAAAACACACCAAAAGCAGTTGAATTGTACCGGTTAGTTGTCAAAAAATACGAGATGTCGGAAGTCGCGGCTTCAGCAAAGTCGGGTCTTGCACGTCTTGGCACGGCAATTGATTAGCAAAACGAGGCATTTTGCCAATTTTCCACATGACTGACCCTGAAAACGTGAAAAGAATGCTAAAGAATAAAGTTTTTACAACTGGAGGTTGTATGCAACGTTGGTTTCGTCTGAGCAGCTTGCTGCTTGCGTTAACCGCGGTTTTCAACGTCGTGCCTGCATTGGCGCAGCCATTCGTTGAAGTTCGCGGTAGTCTTCCCCCGGGGAACGCGCGCATCTTTGTTCGTGACACGATCTATCGGATCAGTGGCACGTATACAATTGGTGGTACGCTCGTTATTGAGCCCGGAACACGGGTTGAGTTCCTGCCGAACGGTCGGCTGGTAGACTCAACTGGTGGTCGCATCATTGCTGATGGTCGTGCGTCTGCGACGTACAACCCAACGGCAGTGAATCCACTGGCTCCGCCGTATATCGGCTATGATGACCTGAATTATTACGGTGCAGCCGGCGTCGTTACATCGACGATCGACAACGAACCGACGATCAATTCAGCGAAGAACAGCCTGATCTTCAGCGTGAACCTGGGTGCGAATGCCAATCTCCAGAACCTCACGCCAGCCAAGGCGATCATGTACCGGGCAGCCCGACTTGATCTTGGTGGCGTGGTTTCAGCGATTCGCCTGAATCCATGGTTCCGTCCGTCTGGTCGTTCTATTAATGTGACACCAGCTCGGATCACATTTACGGCAGACCGTGTAAACAGCTTCTCACGTGAATGGGGACACATCGTTGTTCTTCCGGGTGCGCGCGCTGCTTTCTTCCGTGATGTTGACTTTGTCAACTTCCGTAAGGACACAACGGTCGATAACCGCCCGGTCTATCTCACCAATAATAATGGTCAGGCATTCACAGCCCCTCAGGCTGAATCGGCCAACCAGACACTTCTGAATCAGACAAATGGTTGCGGTGGTGCCATCACAACGTTCTCGTCACGCACGTGGATTGTTGGCTGTAACTTCCGCAACAACATGGCCCGCTTCCGCGGTGGTGCTCTCCAGATTCTCCAGGCGCCTGTTGACGCTTTTGCCGGTTCGAATCTTCAGCTCTACCCAACGGTTGCTCCTGGTACAATAGCAGCTCTGCCAACGTACCCAGCAACAACAAATCCGTTCATGACGGATCAGACGACAGCAGCTCCGATCAATACGGGCCTTCGTATTACAGATAACGTTGCAGAAGCAGGTGCCGAAACGCTTACAGATGCAGACCGTCAGTCACTTGATGACGCTCGTCTTGCACTGTACCTTGGTCGTATTCGCCAATCGCGATTTACGGGCAACTACACACTCCTTGCCGATGTTGACACAATCCGTATCGGTGCAGTTCGCATTGTTACTGATGTAGCTTCACGTGCAGCTACTACGTTCGGAACAACGTCTCGCTCACAGCGCAATGAGTCATTTGGTGGTGCTGTGTACATCGCTGGTCGCACACCGGTGACTGTTGGTGTGGGTATCAACGACTTCCAGGGCAAAGACACTATTGAATTCAATGGTAACTACGCTGAAAACCGTCAGTCAGCAACACCAGTTGGTAACCAGCTTACGGCTGGTGCTCGCGGTGGTGCTGTGTATGTTGGAGACAACACGGGTGTGATTTTCGCTGGTCGTTATGCATCGAACAAAACAATCACGCCATTCATTACAACTCTGTCGTCATCAAGTGCTACATCCGTTTCGAATTTCTCGAAGGGTGGAGCTATTTATACGGCAAACACTGCATTTGCAATCAATGTCCGTGGCAACCTTGATAACAATCCGCCAACACACTTTATCGGAAACGAATCCGGTCGCGGTGGTGCTATCTGTGTTGAACGCAATTCAGTAACACGTGCTCTTTCACCATGGATTGGTGGAAGCGACGGCGTTATCGAAGCCCGTAACTATGGATTCAACATCAAGTTTCGTGACAACAAGGCTGCGGTTGACGGTGGTGCTATCTACACCGAGCGAAACATGTATGTCTACGGTTCTGGTGGAACTTCTGGACCACTTTGGATCTATGGCACGAACTATGGTGTAGAATTCAACAACAACACGGCAAACTTTGCCGGTGGTGCCGTTGCAGTGCAGATCCCACAGAATCTTCCAGTTATTGAGCGTGGACTTCGTTTTGTCCGTTCACACTTTGTGAACAACCGCGTTGGTCAGGTTCCAACGACAGGAACACCAAACATTGCGAACGAAGTACGTGGTGGTGGTGGTCTTTACGTCATCAATGCAGACCTCAACCTTGTAAAGGGTACGGAATTCCGTACTAACAAGGTTTGGAACGGTAATGGTGGTGCTGTTGCTATCGTAACACCTGATACGGTAACACGTAAGCGTTACATGATCACCGACATCGATGATGTGACATTCGATGCCAATGCGATGGCCACATCTTATTCTCCCCGCAACGATGTCTTTACGTTCGCGGTTACAAGTCCACTTGCTGACGAGCGTATGCTTACGCGCTTCTATGACAACGAGGCATATCCTAATGCTGCTCGTCAAGGTTCGGGAACAACACAGCGTGGCGATATACGAGTAACCCACCCAGGTACTACGCTCCGTGAAAACGGTACTGGTCTTGGTGGAGCGGTGTACATTCTCGATAGTGTTCGCGTTCGCGTTGACACCTTTGCTTTTGACCGTGTTCGCTTCCAGAACAATATGGCGCACAGCGGTGCTGCTATGTATTCTGACAACTACGATCTGAAGTTGAACTTTGCTCGTTGTTTGGTTACAGGTAACAAAGCGACGTCAAACGTCGGTCGTCAAAACGATACCATCTCGGGTCCATTCCTTGCGGCAAGCAGCGAGAACCCAGCATCAAGCGATCTTGCGGGTGCAGTTCTCTTTGGTGAAATTACCGGCCCTCTTCCGTGGAACACGTTCAGCACAGCTGCTAACTCGATCTACGATAACGACGCTCGTTTCATCGTCCGTCTTCCAGATGCTCAGGACACAAAGGGCGTTCTTGCAGGCACAACAGGCATCGGGTTCGGTGGTGTTGATACTCTTCGCGGTAACTACTGGGGTCGCACGGAAGCTAACGTCAATACACTGCTTCCTCTCACTGCTGGTTCAGCTTTTGCCCGCACTCAGGAGACATTCTTCATTGCAGGAAACGGAAAGACGCACATGCGTTTTGTTCGTAACTCAACGTCGAATCCTACAGAACAAGGTCCGTTCGAATCGGCATGGCGCTACAACTACACGCCAGTTCCAACGTGGCAGATTCCAGACACGCTTCTGATGGAAGGTCGCGTATACGACATCTTCGACAAGGGTACAGACATCAAGACAGCGGACTATTCAAATCGCCGCATGTCACCGATCGAAGACTTCGCAATCGGTATTCCTCCGACTCTTCGTCTCTATGCAGATCCATTGATGCCATCGTACAACAAGTATGTCAAGCGCATGACTCGGAATCCTAACGATGCCGACAAGTTTGCAGACATCGCTGCTGTTCAGACGGAATTCGTTGGAGATCATCCAATTGGTTATCCTCTGTTCCTCGAAGCTCGTGCGGATTACAATGGCACAGCCGAAATCGCCAACAATGACGCACGTGCAATCAACGAAACCGTGTTCTTTGTTATCAACGAGCGCACTGGTGACTACATCCGCGTTAACATGGCACAACGCACAAACACGGACACTATCTTCCGTGCTCGAGTAGACTTCGTGCCGGATTCAACCAATGGCGGTGATCCAAACATCCGTCGCGCTTATGAGGGCCTGGCCACATATGGTACAGGCGCAACTCTCCTTTCAAAGATCGTTCGTAACGCAATTGCTGAAGATTCAGCTGCGCTTGCTGGACGTCGTTGGGAAGCTTCATCAACACTTGGTGAACTCGGTGGAAATAATTTCCGCCTTGGAAATCGTCCGACACTGCCGGTCTCGAACTCACTTGGTTCGGCTGGTGGCAAGGAAACGTATTATGGCGGTGAACGTTACCGCGCACTTCCTGTGTCGGACGGTGACCCGATTACGGTCATTTCCCGTACAGCTCTCTGGAAAGACGGTGTCGTCAACGCACTCAATGGCTCTTTGATGTTTACCATCGGCAATAACACTGTTCCTCCTGTGTTTACTGGTGCCGCTGATACGCTTGGAAAGTCACCACTTCTGCATCCAGAAATGCGCAATCGCGTATTTGTTACCGAGAATCGTCTGTACACACCAATCACGGCAAGTCAGTCTTCTCGTGGTGCCGGACGTGGAAGCTGGTTCAGTGATCCAGCTAGCTATCCTGCAGATGCTCTTAACCAGCCAATTCCAGGTATGGATCTCACGGAGCGTGATTCGATCTTCTCGATCACAGCCGTCGATATCAACAAGTTCTACGATCCACGTGTTGTTCAAGACGCGAACTTTAACGCAGAGCTGTCATATTTCTGGCAAATCAAGACTGGAAACTCGGGTCTGCAATATTGGTTGCGTGATACGCTGGTTCGTGCCGGCGCTACAACAAACAATGTTCGCTGGAGCGCACGTGGTTACCGCTTCTTCCGCGGTCGCCCGATCAATCCCTACATCGTTCCTGGCGGCGAACTCGTCGAAGTAGTTGCCAAGAACTTCCCTCCAAGTGTTGAAGTGGTGGATTCACTCCGCAAGAGTGGATGGTCGGAAGATCAGATCAGCCGTTGGATTTATCTCTACCCATCGTACTTCCACGCACAAGGGTACGATAACAACGCTCTCCCACTCAATCAACGTAATCCTTCGAACACAAACGCGCGTTTCCTCCAGCAGGATACAGTGAATTTTGGCTGGTTGGATTCCGTGTCATACACGTTCCGGATTCATGTCGTTGACTCAATGCCACGTTTCCTTTGGAATTACCGTGCAACAGGTACCAACGCTGTTACCTTCCAGAACATGTGGAAGGGCGATACAACGATCGTACTTGATCCAACAACAACAGATCCAGCAGTGTACAACAAGGCTACCGGAACATACCTCGATACGCTCCGCATGCTGAACACGACCAGCCGTGTCGCACGTCGCTTCACGCCTGCTCCACAAAACGCGCCGAACAACATTCTTGACGAGGTCTACAACAACCCTAGCCGTAGCCAAGCTGATACACTCAACATCCACTTTGTTGCTAACCTGACGGATTCGCTTCGTTTCCGCGCAGACATCAACACTGATGATGAGTTCGAAGACATGGCTGCAGCTGACCAGAATCGTGATGTTGTAAAGCGTCTTGGTGCATGGGATTACCGTTACGGAAAAACGTCGTACGGCTTCCTTTCAACATCAATTCGTCAAAACCCAGGCGATACAACACTCGAGAGCATTATCCAGGCTCGCCCGAGCTGGATGGCAACTCGCTTCATGCGTCGTTATGAAGCCGCAGGAACCGCCGATCCGTTCGCAGAAGACTTTACGTCTAGCGGTAAGATCGAAATTCGTATCCCACGCAATGTTGCGAATGAGATTCTGCAGCCTATCAACGACTACGATCCAGGTCGTCCATTCAATGATGACCGCAACACGGACACAATCATGTCTATCATTGTAAACGATGGTCATGGTGGAGTCAATACTCTTACACGCCGTCTGTTTGTGAACTACCAGCCTAATCTCCTCGATGCTAACCTTCCGGATGCCATCGAAGATGAGGACTACAACACGCAGCTTATCGACAGCGCACGTCGTATCAAGGTCTATGATCCGAACTTCGGTCAGGTCATCGGCTACGAACTGATCTACGCTGATGAGACACGTGACAGCGTTGAGATCGATCCGTATTTCACTGAAGCCGGTACGATCAAGCTGGATGATACTCGCAAGACGACTCCTAAGTGGCTCCGAATCAATCCTACATCAGGATTGCTCTACGGTACCCATCGTGTAACCGATCTTCCATATGCTGACACGACAGTACTAGTGACTGTTCTGGTAACAGATGCTGGTGGGTTGCGCGACATCAAGACGTACAACCTGACAATCCGTGCGAAGAATCACAACCCAGTGCTTCTCCAATCACCAATCATCCGCTGCGTTGAGGCTGGAAAGCCATACAGCGATACGATCCGTGTTACGGATGTCGATCTTGCACGTAAGCAGGCCGGTAATGAAGAGTTGACGTTCGAGGTTACTGAGCCAGCTGGATCATGGTCATTCACGCCTAGCAAGCTGTCGAGCCCGATTGCTGACACGCAGCGTGTAGCTATCTCAACAACAAACCTTTCAGGCAACATTGTTGATGGTCGCATTCGCATCGTGGTTGTGGTAACTGACCGCCAAGGAGCTAAGGACACTCTCATCTATTCGGTTTCTGTGTCCGATGCAACGCGCTTCTCTGCAGACGTTCGTGTAGAGAACAACTTTGGCGCATTCCAAGTACTTTCATTCGGTGTTGCCGGCTCAACGATCGCTACACGAGGCGATGAGCAGACGTCATTCGGAAAGTTGGATTCCAACTATTGCGAATTCGAACTACCACCAGTTCCGTATATCGACGTGTTTGATGCTCGTTGGACTGTTCCAACGCGTAACGGTATCATCCGCAACATTCATCCGTTCTCGAATGCCGCAGGTCAGTCAACATACAATGCTCGTTTCCAAGCGGGTGGTGAGACTGGTCAAAGCTCGAACTACTATCCAGTGAGGATCAGCTGGTGTCGTGCAGATATTCCTGCAAAGGATGCCAACAATCCTGGTAGCTACTACATCCGTGATGACCAGTCAAATGGTCAACTCTTCGACTTCAACATGAAGACTGGTGCTGGTAAGAGCGTTCCTGGCGTCATCAAGCGTGGTGGACCGGATTGCGATACTCTCGTGGTAACACAGACATCGATTGAAGGCTTCGTTATCGTTTACGATTTCACGTCACCTGTTCAAGAAGATGACATGACCGTATTCGGTATCAACCGTATCTCGCCAAATCCTTTCACATCTTCTTCAACCATCTCCTTCAATGTTCCAACAACATCGAAGGTCACAGTTGAAGTGTTCAATGCAGTTGGAAACCGCGTTGCAACAATCGCAGATGATGTGTTTGCCGCTGGCAAGAATTCTATCGAATGGAACGGAATGTCAAACGGTGTGGCTCTTCCGAGCGGTTCGTACACTGTCCGTATCTCTGATGGAACTAATAC
>JBJTEQ010000019.1:0-6632 GCA_046092945.1 Kapaibacterium sp. (SeqCode) | reverse complement strand
ATTCATACCTGGAATAGATTGATTATCGACGTCATCATGGAGGACGGTTTTGGTCCACCGGTGGCAGCTCGCATTCATTCCTACTCGAACCTTGCCGGATACGAGGCTGGGCGTCACGCTATGCCGGGCTACCGTTCCATGGCCGGAATGCTGAATGGATTTACTGGTGTTCCTCAGCCATCTGCCGATTCCGTGTATGACTGGCGTGTATCAGTGGTTGCAGCCTATCAGGTAGCCTGCAGTAAGCTTCTCTATCGCATTCATTTCTCTGACAGTCTGGCCAAGGTGCAGCTCGCGCAGCTTGCGATTGAGGTTGCTCCTGATGTCTTTGATCGCTCGAAGCGCTATGGCGTCAGCGTAGGGACGGCTGTCAATGCCTACGCACGGGCTGATGGTTATAACCGCACGCAAGGACTTCCCGATTACGAGTGGCCTCGGTGCGACTCCTGTTGGATTCCCACACCGCCGAACTACGCCCGCCCACTCTCCCCATATTGTGGGCGTGTTCGTACGATTGTTCTGAAGCAGGCTTCCGAGTTCCCGGTTCCACCGAGTGTGCGATTCAGCACCGACACGCGTTCGAAGTTCTTCCTCGCTGCTCAGGAAGTGGTGGATATTTCAAGAAACCTCAGTCCCGAGCAAAAGGAGATCGCCAATTTCTGGAATGACAACCCGGTGGTGACCAACTATCACGGTCACTTTGTCTTTAACTCCCGGCAGATCTCTCCGGGTGGACACTGGATGAATATCGCGCAGCAGGTCATGGTGGAGCGGCAACTTCCAGTGGTGCCGACTATGGAAGTGTACTGTAAGCTGGCCTTTGGTCTTTTTGACGGGTTTACGGCCTGCTGGCAGGAGAAGTTCCGGGGGAATCTGATTCGCCCCATTACCTATATCAACCAGCATATTGATCGGTCGTGGGAACCTTTACTGCAGACTCCACCGTTTCCCGAGCACGCAAGTGGGCATTCGACGATTACCGCCGCCGCCGCAGAGGTCCTGACGTCGTACTTCGGTGATCTGCCGTTCACGGACAGCACCGAAGCGCGATTTGGGTATGGCGTTCGGAAGTTCTCCAGCTTCCGGGCTGCGGCAAGTGAGGCATCGATCAGCCGGTTGTACGGTGGCATTCATTATCGACGCGGCTGTGAAGCCGGAGCGGAACATGGAGCAATGATCGGCAAGGCTGTTCTCGATCGCGTGCGTGTTCAACCAGAAAAATAGAAATCGACTTTCATCACATTCTCACCACCTCACCGACACAATGAAGCTCACCACCACGCTTTTCATTGCCGCTGTTTTTGCAAGCCTCGTCCTGCTGCCGTCCTGCTCAGACAGCACAACGGAGCCAACCCCTGACCCAACGGATACGACCACGACGTCCTTCTCAAATGTCCAAACGGACAGCGTCTCCAAGTGGCTCTACATTTCGCTCGACAGCGTGAAGATCGTCAGCCCTGGAAGTACAAGTTGGGACGTTCGTATGCCGTACATCTATCCCGACGGCCGTACCCGTTCTATCCCGGTGCAGCTGAATTCGGGAACCAATGGACCGGGGAATGTCACAGGTGCTGTTGTTTCCAGTCGGTTCGAAGGCCTTACGGCCATGCCTGCCGGGACCGTCCTTCGCTCCGACGACACTGCCAATCCAGTGGTGTCGACTGCACTTACCGGCGGACCGACTAACACCATGTTTGTCTATGATCCACCAACGCGCACCATTCGTTGCAGCCCTGATCGGACGCTAATTGTGAAGTCTGGCTCCGGCAAGCTCTTTAAGTTTGCGGTTACGAGCCTATACAAGGACGCCGTATCGAACCCGACGATGACGACTCCGCTGGGTTTTTACCATTTTCGCATTGCTCGACTACCACAATAGGACACGATCCATGTACGGAAACATCACAATCGTCGACGCGCCGGCTGCCGGTGAACAGGTTCAGGATGACCCGCAAAAGCTTGCTGAGTTCGAGGCACGCATTGCACGGGGCGAGAAGATCGAGCCCCACGACTGGATGCCGACCGAGTATCGTCGTCAGCTGATACGGATGATCGAGCAGCACGCGCATTCCGAGATCATTGGTGCGCTACCCGAAGGAACCTGGATCACACGCGCTCCGGGATTCAAGCGTAAGCTTGCGCTGATGGCGAAGGTCCAGGATGAAGTCGGCCATGCTCAGCTTCTTTACAGTGCTGCAGAGACGCTTGGTAAGCCCCGTGAAAAAATGATCGATGATCTACTCACTGGTAAGTCGAAGTACTCGAACGTCTTCAACTATCCGGCAATGACGTGGGCCGATACAGCGGTGATCGCATGGCTCATCGATGCCTCGGCGATCATTAACCAGGTTGCGAACTCCAAGGGTTCCTATGCCCCGTATTGCCGCGCCCTTGAGCGGATCTGCCAGGAAGAGTCGTTCCACCTCAAGTATGGGTATGACAATGTGGTTGCTCTGGCAACCGGCACTGCGAAGCAGCGCGAGATGCTGCAGGAGGCGCTCAACCGTTGGTGGCGTCCGATCATGCACTTCTTCGGTCCACCGGATGTTGCCAGTCAGCACACGGAGAAGCTCATGAAGTGGAAGGTCAAGATGGCCACGAATGATGACATGCGTCAACAGTTCTTCAACCAGTACGTGCCGAAGATCTGGGAGCTTGGTCTGACGGTTCCTGATCCCGAACTGAAGAAGGATGCTGAAACCGGCAAGTGGACGTACGGCGATCCTGACTGGGACGAGTTCAGGCGTGTGATTAATGGCGATGGACCATGCAACGCGGAGCGTCTCGCAGTTCGTCGCAAGGCCGAAGAAAATGGCCGATGGGTACGCCAGGCTCTGTTAAAGGGAACAGAGGCATACGTTACGCCGCTGGCCTGATCCTCAGGGACCCGTAAGTTTGCCGTCCGATTCGTTCACCACCGGCAGGATGCACCGTGCCGCCACTACGGCCTGTTCCACACCCAACTGATCCGAGCGATACACTTTCGCAGGTGGAATCCTTCATTCGGTTGGTGAGGATCCTGCGTGCTGACTGTCCGTGGGATCGTGAACAGACGCATGAGAGTATCTCGCATCTTCTGATCGAAGAAGCCTACGAGACCCTTGACGCAATTCAACAGGGTAATGACGCGGAGCTGCGCAAGGAACTCGGAGATCTGCTTCTTCACGTTGTGATGCATGCAGTTATCGCCGAGGGGCGCGGTGCCTTTACACTGCGTGATCTGGTCGAAGGCGAGTTTGCGAAACTTGTGAATCGGCACCCTCACATCTTCGGCGATGAGCAGACCGATGACACGGCTACGGTCCTGCAGAACTGGGAACGGCTGAAGATGAAGGAAGGCCGCACGTCGATCCTCGACGGTGTGCCGAAGATGCTGCCAGCCGCACTTCGTGCGCAGCGCGTGCAGGAGAAGGCCGCCAACGTGGGATTTGACTGGCATGACAGGCGCGACGTGTGGGCAAAGGTGCATGAAGAGATTGCCGAGATGCAACAGGAGATCGACGCCGGCAACAAGCCCGGAGCAGCTCGCGAGTTTGGCGATGTGCTGTTCGCACTGGTAAACGCTGCCCGGCACGAAGGGATCATTGCTGAAGAGTCTCTCCAGGGAACAACGAATACCTTCATCAGCCGCTTTCAGCATATCGAACGTCGGGCTTTGGAAGAGGGGCGCGAACTGCGAGATATGACTCTTGAAGAGATGGATGCCTACTGGAATGAGGCGAAGGGGCTAGAGAAGTGATCCGTTCGTATCGATTGCTGATCGTCTGGGGAATCTGCTGCGCGATTTTTGCGAGCTGTTCATCGCCGGATTCGGAGCCAGCTGAACAGCGGTTGGCCGATTCTGCTGCTGCGAAGCCCCCTGCAAAAGTGAGCTCCGAGGGAATCGACACCTCACGAATGAGCTTCATCGACAGTACCATAAAGGTTCACGCCGACTCTTTCCCGCATGCGGGAGGGCGCGTGGTGAACTTGCTCGTGACTGGCGTGGATGCCCGCATGGGCGAAGGGGGCGGACGTGCCGATGCGAATCATCTTGTGCGGTTCTTTCTTGACTCGGGATACGTTGAGATCATCTCGATTCCCAGAGGAACGCCCGCTGATGCAGGCTTCCCCGACACGTCGAACTTCAACATGATCGCCAACGTGCGCACGGCAAAGGGGCAGTCCGGCTACTTCAAGGCCATTGCCGAGATCGCTGGAGTACCGAAGGTTGACTACTGGATGGAGTTTGGTTTTTCGCAGGCTCTGGGCCTTCTGGAGTTGATGGGATATCGTGACAACGCCTCATCGACTCTTCGCGTACTGCGTTCTCGAAAAGCATATGCCACGGGAGATTACCAGCGCTCGTACAACCAGGGACAGTTCATCCGTCAGGCAATGCTCCGCACATTTGATCGCACCGATGATATGCTGGCGCAGCTGGCAATGAGGGCGGCACTGGCCATCGTCGAGACGAATCTCAGCTACGACGTAACGAAGGGTATACTGGATGATCTGCGCCGTCATGGCTTTTCGTCTCAGTCTAAGGATCGCATCTGGGTCCGGGTCAAGCCTGAGGACATTTCGCAGTTTCAGCTGTTCGACTTCGACAGCTCCAAGGTTGCCGCACTCGATCAGCAGATCTCAAAGCGTGTCGATCACACCATCCCGGACTCAGCCCGCGTAACCTCGCAGTCCGTTGAGCAGCGCCTTGCTCGAATGATCGGGAAGGCTGCATCCGACAGCGCACGCAGCGCTGCATCGGTGATCCGGCTTCTGCAGCGTCCGTATCAGCAACGAGCGTGGATGCAGGTTGCAGATCGCAGAACACGATTTGCATATCGCGATCGCATTTGTGGACTTCTCATCGCTTCGTACTACCGAGTCGGCCGCGGTGACGCCGCCAGGAACGTCGAAGGATTTCTTGCGCTGGATAGGTCGGTTAACGCAGGTATGAAAGCGGATTAATCCGGGCGCTACCGTTCCAAACTTCAAAGTGGACCACGTCACCGTCCATGCTTGTCCCGCTTGTACCGATGCTCGACCCCGCCTGCACCGAGGAGCCGTTGGCTACTCGCACGCTGGCAAGGTTCGCATAGACCGTGCGGAATCCATTCTGATGATCGACGATCACCAGTGATCCATATCCGGGGAGCCACGTCACCGTGCTCACTCGTCCCTGAGCGACGGCGTTCACGCCAGACCCTCGTGAGGATCGAATGTCAATGCCGGGGTTTTCAAGCGTTGTCCCGGTCTGCGGATTTCGATACATCCCATATCCCTGCGCCACAGCTCGCGATGATGTTGGCCACGGTAGAGAATTGCGAGAGAATGCTCCACGCTGAGGAAGGGGGCCAGCATCCACTGATGTGCGATCGGGTACTGCTCTGCCACCGGTGCTGGGAACACGCGAGCGAGCTTCGCTGCGACGCTTCTCCTGCTCCTTTCGCACGAGGCTCTGGATCAGTCCTGCAATCCGTCGGGCACTGGCCTGCTTGGCACGAAGTTCTTCCATGAGCTTCGACTTCGACTGCACGACTTGCGCGAGATCTTTCTGATTCGATTGGATGGTCTTGTCGACCTGAACCCTGCGGGACTGGTTGGCAACGAGAAGGTTCTGCTGCTGTTGAGCGAGTGAGCCAACTTCTGCAGCGCGGTTTTGCAGAGAGTCGGCAACAATCGTCATCCTATTACGAAAACTGCTCACAGCCCCCGTGGTTCGCTGATACACCAGCGCCGGCAGGCGTGAATACTCGGCGCGTCCCTGCTGACGTCGCTGATAGCGAAACATCGATCGCGTGAGTTCCTGCCAACGCTGTTCGGATCGTCGGATGGAGCTCTGTTTCTGTTGAACGAGCGCCTGAATTGCTGACACCGAGTCCTGCAAGCCCCGTAACGATGATTCCAGCTGAAGGATCTGATTGCGCAGCGTCATGCGCTGACGCTGAGACATTGATAGCGAGCGGCGGGTCTGACGTTCCTTCGTCGTGAGCTGGTGGATCTGCGCACGCGTCTGCTCGATGGATGACCGAAGCCTGCGGAGCTCTTCGTTCGATGCGTTGACCGATGGTTGTGCCGTGATGGCAATCAGCATCAGGGGAAACAGAACACCGATGCAGACAACCGCACGCCGCACCATCAATAAACCTCTGTTGTCCGACGTTCGATATGCGCGCCGAGGGCACCGAGTTTGTGCTCGAGTGCTTCGTATCCCCGATCAAGGTGATACACGCGCAGGATCTCGGTCTCTCCATCAGCAACAAGGCCGGCCATAACAAGGCTGACACTTGCCCGTAGATCACTCGACATGACCGTTGCACCAGTCAGATGAGCGCCGCCTTTAACCACGCAGTACCCCTCGCCAGTTTCGATGTTTGCACCGAGTCGATGAAGCTCCGGAACGTACCCGAACCGTGTCGGATAGATCGTGTCCTTGATTCGAGAAGCCCCCTTCGCCGTGAGCATGTAGGCAGCCCACTGCGCCTGCGTGTCGGTTGGGAAACCGGGATAGATCGCGGCTGTGACGTCAACGGCTTCCGGCACGTCATCAAGACGCACACGCATTGTGCTTCCATCAACCTGAATTGAACAGCCTGTTTCTTCCATGCTCTGCGTAACAGCTGTCAGGTGGGCATGGTCGACGTTGGTAAGGG
>JBJTEQ010000018.1:0-3947 GCA_046092945.1 Kapaibacterium sp. (SeqCode) | reverse complement strand
GCTCTGTCGAGCTGCCCCTGAAGCTCAGAAATCTCAGTGGTCCGTTTCTGCACCTCGGATCCAGTATCGGACACAACAGGTGAAGAAATCTCTTGCTCGATGGACTGGAGTTGCTCCAACAGTTCCGAAGCGCTACGCTGCAGCTGCTGCATTTCGGCATCCTTGGCACTGATCTGAAGCTCGAACTCCGCTACCTCGCGTTTCGTCGTGGAAAGATCTGCAGCAAGAGCTTCGTTCCGCGCGTTCTTCTCATCAACAAGATTTTCGAGGTCATCCGTGCGCTGCTGCAGACGCTCGATGCGCTGCTCGAGTTCTTCCTTTTCCCGTTCAATGATCTCGTACTTGACGGTCATTTCGGTAGCATCCGTCAGCTGCTCTGCTTTTTCATCCAGCCGAGCCTCGAGCTCAGCCACTCGCAGGCTCATGCCCGCAAGCTCCTGCTCGAGATTCGCGCGCTGCTGGGCAGAGGTAGCAAGATCGCCCTCGAGCGTTTGAATCACCTCAGAAACATCGGCACGCATCTGCAGTTGAGTTGTGCGTCCGTCTTCGAGAGCGGCTTCAAGCTCGGCGGTCCGTTGACGGGCATCAGCAACATCTGCCTCGAGCTCTGCTACTCGTCGCATGGAATTGGCAACATCTGCCTCGAGCAGCTGGGCCATTTCCTGAGCGTCGGCAAGAGCCCCCTCAAGTTCCTGAATGCGGGCAGTGGACGTAGGCGACTCAACCTCCACTAATGGAGGCTTTTGAGCCTTCAGCTGTGCCACTTCCTGACGCAGAGTAACGATCGTTTCTGCAGATGAGCGGACAACATCCCAAAACTTGCGAATGGCAAGCTGGACCTCAGCAGAGGCGGCTACGCCAATGTCAGGCTGCTGCGAAATCGACTCCTGGCGGTCATCAAACTCCGGCTGTGCTTCGGCGTTGAAGAGCTGACTCATGATGGTCTCCTCACGTTGACGGTTCAGAAAGAGGCTGTTCGGTAAGGGGCTTTTCGGTTCCACGAAGGACGGCGCCAAAGCGCTGCGCGGCCTCCGACGTAATGGCCGCAACTGCCCCGTCCACATCAGCGTCGACGAGCGTACGGTCCATCGCCCCAAACGTCATACGCAGCGCAAGAGACTTGCGCGCATCGCCAAGGGCTTTGTCACGATACACATCGAACACCTCCGCTGAACGGATATGGGGCTTGCCCTTCTCGAGAGCAATGGCAACAAGGTCTCCGGCCGGTACATCCGCTGAGACCACGAGCGCGAGGTCCCGCTCAACGGTCGGGAATGCTGACACCGGAGCGTATCTGCGCGGCGCTACCGGCATTGCCCGCAGGTCAACAACGGCGGCAAAAACGTCGCCCTCGGCGCCGCATGCTTTTGCTACAGCCGGATCAACCTGGCCGACATGCCCTACGGGGACGCCGTCACAGTATACGGCAAGGACATTCTTCGTAAACATCTGTACATCATCCGTCACGGGTCGCGCTTCGATGCCGCTCGACAACGTGCAGACGTCACCAACAAGATCATACAGGTCAAGGGCTCGCCCCTTTTCACTCCAATGAGCAGCAACCGAGCCGGACACGAGCATGGTAAGGAGCTCGCGCTGACGCAGCCCAAACTCTGCCGACGGATCGTGGGCAAACACGGAGCCGATCTCCATGAGGCGCACGCCATGTGCCCCGTGACGCAGATTCCGCGACGCAACGCGCAGCAGCGACGGCACAAGCGACGAGCGCATGGCCGAGAACTCCCGTCCCAGCGCATTTTTCAGTGTTACGGTACGCTGTGCATCGCCGTGATGATCCTCCGGCGAGCCCAGCACATTCGTTACGCAGTCGATGTATCCACGCGTTGTGAGCATGGTCCGCACGCGCACTCGCTGCGCCGTTCCCTGCGGTCCACCGCTGCGAAGTCCAGCCGGAAGCATCGACGCACCGATCGAAACATGTGCCCGCTCGGCGGACGGCACATTGTCGATGCCATAGAGTCGCATCACTTCTTCGGCAATATCGATCTCAGCGGCAATGTCCATGCGCCACGACGGCGCAGTGATGGAGCACTTCGATTGTTCGACCGAGTGCACGGTACAGCCCACCGCACGGCAGACATCAACGATGTACTCGTCAGACACATCAATGCCGACAAGTGACCGCATACGCTCGTAGCGTACATCAAACGTGGCTGGAACAAGCGGAGCAGGATAGGCATCAACGCGGTTGAGTGCCTCGCCCCCTGACAGTTCGAGGATCAATTGCGTTGCACGCTCAAGGGCCCATTCCACACCATCAATATCAACGCCCCGCTCAAACCGATACGAGGCATCGGTGGAGAGTCCAAGAACTTTGGCAGTACGACGAACTGAGGAAGGGGCGAACCAGGCAGACTCGAGCAGAACTGATGTTGTATCGTCGGTGATCTCCGAATGCTGCCCCCCCATCACGCCGGCAATGCCGACGGGTCCGCCTGCATCGCAGATGAGCAGCATGGACGGTTCCAACTGACGAAGCTTTCCGTCGAGCGTGGTGTATTCTTTCACGCCGGCCTGCGCTGCCGTCTGCACAACGAAGGTCGAATCGGTGATCGTTCGGGCGTCGTAGGCATGCAGCGGCTGACCGCATTCGTGCATCACGTAATTGGTCACGTCAACAATCACATTTCGTGGACGCAGCCCAAGCGCTGTCAGGCGATCCTTCAGCCACGTGGGCGATTCCACTATTCGCACACCATTGATGCGGCGCGCCATGAACCTTCGGCACAGTTCTGCATCACGGATATCGACCTTCACCTCAGGTGTAGAATCAACATGCCCCGTCACGGCCGAGACATCTGCGCGGCACACAGTTCCGCGCATGTACGCTGCGAGGTCACGCGCTATGCCAATGTGCGATAAGCAATCGGCCCGGTTCGGGGTAATCGCCACATCATAGATGACGTCGTCGATTCCGAGGGCAGCGGCAAGGGGCGTTCCCGAAGCAGTTTCCAGATCAAGCACCCAGATACCGTCGTGGTCCTCACCCAGCCCAAGCTCAGCCTGCGAGCAGATCATCCCCTGCGAGGTCACCCCACGCAGCGGTCGCTCCTCAATCGCAAACCCGGCAGATGGTACCACTGCCCCTATGAGGGCCACCGGCACGGTTTGTCCGGCCGCCACGTTCGGCGCACCGCACACGATCGTTTTCGGCTCGGCCTGGCCCACATCCACCGTACAGACCGACAGCTTATCGGCCTTCGGATGCGGCTGCTTTTCCAGCACACGGCCCACGACAAACCCTTGCAGAGCCGAAGACATATCAACGATATCCTCAACCTCCAGTCCAAGGTCCGTCAGCACCTTCTGCACCCTCTGCGGCGTCCACTCCGACGCCGGCAATGCCACAAACTCCTGCAACCACCGATGCGAGATTTTCATCTCAAGAATTTTCTCCGTTAAACACCAGCAAATTTAGACCCCACAAAGAGATAGCAGGGGGCGAGTTATGCACAGTGACGAGTGACGAGTGACGAGTCACATGTAGGGGCGAGACGCAGTCTCGCCCGATGACCTTTTTTGTAATCATCCGAATGCGGTATATGATCGCTGCGCTCCCCGGGATGACGCCGCCGGTGTATTCATAGCATGTAAACAAAGCGCACACCTGTAACCTGCAACGCATACCCGCGCAAAGCGCCTTAAGAATCACCAAATGCACAAAACCCATGCAAATCAATGATCTGCATGGGCTTATGTCGTTTTGTGTGTAGCGGGGGCAGAAAATGAACCTATTGATATGTGGAGAAGTTCCGAAGTATCCTGAAGTTATGTAACACAATGATTTTATTGATTATACGTAAATTGGTGGGGTCGGCAACGATGCGGCGACATGCTGAGATCAACCGAAAAACCGTAAGCCAAAACGTAAGCCAAATATCTTCTGAAAGGGCCGTTCTATGGGCAGATTCATCCTTAGGAAAGGC
>JBJTEQ010000017.1:0-13218 GCA_046092945.1 Kapaibacterium sp. (SeqCode) | reverse complement strand
GTGAGTGTACCGGGTCCCGCAGAGGCTGGAACAAAATCGACCTTGACGTTCTCACCGGTAAGCTCTATCGTCTTGGAAATATTGGCTGGTAGGCCACCACCTGAGGCAACGATCGTTACAGATCCAGGACCTGAATAGGGGATGGCGAAACCACCCGAGGTGCTTGAAACGGCATGGAATGAGCCGCGTGACGGCTTGACCATAACACCGGACACACCCTCGCCGATATCATAGAAGTTGTTGTTGTTCTTATCGATGTAGACCACGCCAAGAATGTACCTCTGTGACCGAACGCCGAAATTTTGAGTCACCACGTATGGACCAACCCATCCCTGCGAAGGCCCCTTGCCATTAATGGTAATACCAACACCGATCTCGGTGTACACAGAGTTGTTGTAATTCATGATGTTACTGCGGTGACCAAGAACCTTCTGGTTTTCTTCGCCCCAGTCGACGTTCAAGCCGCAGTGACCGTGCCAGACGGACTCGCTATATGCTGCTACGTTCTCGCCAGACATTCCCATGGATGCGTATCCAACCTTGATGTAACGCTGTCCCATTTCATCGCCATTGGAGCTTGTATGGCCTTGGAAATTCTTCTCGTCCATATCTGCAGTGTGATTTCGGGAAGCCTGAATCAGCAGGGGGTGAAAGGCAAGGGGCGGACGCTGAGGATACCCTGCAAAGGCCTGCTTCGTTTTCGCATTATCAATCTTGAAGTAGGAGTATGCGCCCTGTACTGCAGGGTCCTTGGTATCCATGAGTCGAATACCCTCTTCGGTCGGGTTTGCGCGAGCACGGTTGATGTACTCGAGCATCAGTTGCTCTTCAGGTGTAGGGTCACCATGACTATAAGCCGTGGTCTGAGCCAGAACAGTCACTGCGCCTGAAATGAGCAGTAGAAAGATGGCAATGAAGTTCATGTTACAAGTCTCCCAGTTGAGGACGAATAGTCAATTCTTCAATGTGAAAAGATGGATTATCGAGTGTGGAAATTACCGATTCAACCATATTGGCAACATCATCAGGAATGATCATTCTTTCGCCATGTTCTGCCAGCATCGCGTCCGACCATATTCCGGTCGCTGTGGCACCAAGAATGACGTCAACGACCTTTATGCCATGCTGACGCACTTCCTGTCGCAGGCTACGCGTTGCCGCCAGCAAACCAGCCTTGGACGCGGCATATGCAGTGCATGACGAAAAGCTCGTTGTTGCGGCAACGGAATTCATGCTCAGAATCATGCCGCGACGCCGCGCTATCATCGATGGCAACACGGCTTTGATGCAACGAATTGCGCCGACGAGATTCACATCGATTTGACGTTCGATGGACTCAATTGGAGTGTCGATGAGTTCCGCGAATTCAGCAATGCCTGCATTGTTCACAAGCACATCTACGGGGCCGAAACGCTCGACGGCACCATGATGCGCGGATGTAATTGAATCCAAATCCGACACATCGCACGGGCAGACGACGCACCGATCGTGACCGATATGCTCTGCAACAGCAAGTAACGCCTCTCGATTACGTCCCGAGAGTGAAACTGCACACTGCGAGGGTAAGTCCTTTGCAATGGACGCACCAAGTCCCGAACCCGCTCCGGTAATCCATATATGAATTTGCTTAGGCATCACTCTCTCGGACATCATCCAGCAATGAGCACATGGCCTTGGTCAGTTCCCGTCCACGACGTTGCATCATCGTCCGGCAGGTATCCAGCGCAGCTTCACGCTCGTAGGGAACACCCTCTGACCATACAAAGGACCGACATGCTGAAGATGACATTCCCCCTGACATAATGTGACTACACACTCCGTAAACCCCACCAGTCGGTAGCAGTGTGCCAATGGCGGTTCGAGTGAAATCGCCGATCATCGAGCCAAGAAACATGCGTCCAGATGACTCACGTCCCCACGGCATCGTAGGGCGCACATCGTGATAGGTGTTCTTGAGATTGGACGTGGTCGTTCCCGCTCCTAGGTTCACCCACTCGCCAATGACCGAGTGACCGAGAAAACCATAGTGCTGCTTGTTTGAATATCCGTGCAGAATACTGCAGGATACTTCGCCGCCAACCTTGCAGTAGGGGCCGATCACTGAATGGGTGATGTGGGAAAGGGGCTTTACAACCGCATGATCGCCAATGGCACATGGTCCCTGCACAACAGCCATAGCTCCGATCTCGGCATGACGTCCGATGATAACTGGCCCTTTGGATACATCGATAACCGCACTCTGATGAACGCTTGCTGTGGGATCAACGCGGTGATGTAAAAGGTTCGAATCCCAATTGACACATTCTTCGACTGCATCAAGCAGATCCCAAAGTCGGCGAATGCTTCGCCCCTTGACCTGAAAAACGTCGACGTCGTCATCACTAACGGAATCAAGCAATGGAGCGACCATCGAAATGTCGGCCGGGGCAGCCGGGATAACTGCTCCGATCACCTGATCATCAAGCATCAGCACCTGTGCACGAGTTGTCTTCGACGCATGTTGAACGATCAATTGCATCTGTTCGGGCGAGAGCAAAACAGAGGCCACTACTACTGCCAGCGGTGAACCCTCGGAGAGAGTCGCTGGTGCATGAACCTCGTTGAAGACGGTGAGATGTTTTTCGCGTGGAGAATACACAGAAACCAAGCCGTCCCCAACCACATGACTCCACCTCTCGTAGACGGAGAGATAGCCTGAGCGCAGCTCCCACGCAGTATGCGTCAGAGCAAACGGATACAGCTCATCAGCATTCTCGTTCTCTATGAGAAGAACCGACGGTTGCATACCCCTATGCTTTCTCGGCTGACATTGATCGAGCTGCCTTGATAAATGCTACGAAGAGGGGGTGACCGGTGACAGCACGTGATTTCAGTTCCGGATGGAACTGCACACCGACAAACCATCGGTGTTTCGGAATTTCAACGATCTCCACCAGGCGCCCATCTGGAGATGTACCAGAAATCTTCAGGCCGGCATCGACAAAGGCCTCACGGAAATCGTTGTTGAACTCGTAGCGATGGCGATGACGCTCGCTGATGTGCTCGGATTTATATGCGGCAAATGCACGCGACGCACGTTCGATGTGGCAAGGATAGGACCCAAGTCGCATGGTACCCCCCTTATCGGTGATCGTGCGCTGCTCAGGAAGCAGATCGATCACACTGAACCGGTTCTTCTTGAATTCTGAAGAATTGGCAATAGGCATTTGCAGCACATTCCGGGCGTACTCGATCACGGCACACTGCATACCGAGACAGATGCCGAAGAACGGCACGTTATTGGTACGCGCCCATGTAATGCAGTTGATTTTTCCTTCGATGCCGCGATGTCCAAATCCCGGAGCAACAAGAATCCCATTCACACCGTTGAGTACTTCATTCACGTTGTCTTGGTTGACCTCTTCAGAGTCAATCCAACGGATGTTCACCTTGGTGTCATTGATTGCACCGGCATGGGTGAGCGCTTCGAGAATGGATTTGTAGCTATCAGGATACTTGTTGTACTTGCCAACAAAGGCGATCTCAACTGCGTGACGTGGAGACTTAATGCGATAGACAAATTTGGCCCACGTGTCCATATCGCGCTTGGAACGTTTAAGGCGCAGCTTTTCACAGATGATCGTGTCGAGCTCGTGTCGAGCGAAAAGCATTGGGACTTCATAGATCGTCGATGCGTCCAGTGCTTCGATAACAGAACGCTCCTCGACGTTACAGAAGAGGGCAATCTTCGACCGGATATCCTTACCGAGTTTAACTTCAGCACGGCAAAGGAGCACGTCCGGCATGATGCCGAACTCCATAAGGGTCTTCACCGAATGCTGCGTAGGTTTGGTCTTCAGTTCGCCAGCGCTTTTGATGTATGGGACATACGTCAAATGGATGTCCATGGCGTTACCGGCCCCCACATCATGCTTCAACTGACGGCATGCTTCAAGGAACGGAAGCGATTCGATATCGCCGACGGTTCCGCCGATCTCGATGATGATGATGTCATACTTGCCATCAAAGGCCCGCATGCGATGCTTGATCTCATCGGTGATATGAGGGATCACCTGGACGGTTTTGCCCAGATATGCCCCCTGACGCTCACGCAAAATGACGTCAAAGTAGACCTGACCGGCAGAGGACGTGTTGAGCTTTGACATGTTCTCGTCGAGGAACCGCTCGTAATGTCCAAGATCCAGGTCAGTTTCGGCACCATCATCAGTAACGTAGACCTCGCCATGTTGATAGGGATTCATCGTCCCCGGGTCAACGTTGATGTAGGGATCCATCTTCAGCACGGTCACGGAGAAACCTCGCTGACGCAGAAGAAGGCCGATGGAGGAGGACGCAATGCCCTTTCCAAGAGAGGAAAGAACGCCGCCCGTAATGAAGATGTACTTCGACGTCTTCGGCACAGGACACCCAGGAATTGATCAGAAATCGGTTCGGTGTCAACGCTGCCACCACGTTCGTGAGGGCTGCCAGGACGGGCTCAAATGTACGCACAAAGACGGACATTCCTGCGGTCACATTACGTAGTTTCGACCCATGAACCTCACTCATCTCTACCGTTTGTTAGCATTACCGCTCTCCATCGGCGCTGCATGCCTTGTTGCAGGTTGTTCAGGGGGCTCGGGCGACGAATCGTCATCACAGACTCTGCGATTCTGGCATTTCTGGAGCGAACCCGGCCACAAAGCCGTCTTGAAGGAGCTCGTCGCGTCGTTCGAGAAGGAGAACAACTGTACCGTCGAGTTGACCGAACTCAGTTGGAATGATGGCAAGGCCAAATTGCAGGCCGCGTTCAACTCGGGTGCGCCCCCTGACATAGTGGAACTTGGTTCGGATTGGGTCGCACAGTTCTCCGGCTCCGGCGTTCTTGGTGAACTGACGACTGTAGACACAACGTCACTGATTGCGTATGCTCTTGCCCCGGGCAGGGCATCGGGTAAACTGTTTGCTGCTCCATGGATCGTCGATACGCGCGTAGTCTATGTCAATACGGCTCTGGCCAATGGGGGAATCATCGATTCAACGACAACCCTTCTGGGGATTCTTGCCGCCTGCGAGAAGATACAGTCAGAAAGTGCCTACGGCTGGGGGGCAAACGGGGCAGATGCTCATCGGCTGTACAAGAAGATCCTGCCGTTTATGTGGTCATGCGGCGGCGATATCCTCGACGCCAGCGGCCGGTGTGTTCTCAATTCTCCGGAAAACGTCCGTGCTCTATCACTTTACGCCGAGTTTGCACGCACAGGAGTCATCGAAACACAGCGTCAGCTCGATGCAATGTTCCTTCAGGGCAAAATTGGCGTCTGGAACTCCGGATCGTGGCTCATCAAGAAAATTCGCTCTGCAAAGACCCTTTCCATTCAAGCAATACCATTCCCCGGAATCGATGGACGCCCCGGTGTATCCTTCGCGGGTGGCGAGTATCTGGCCATCTCCGCAGCATCGAAGCAGCGACCATTGGCTGAAAAGCTAATCAAGCACCTCATCAGCCCACAGATGGCTAAGAAGTTCTGCACGAGCATCCCCGAGGCCGGCTTCCCGGCCGCGATATCTGCCTACGACGACCCCGCATTGCTCAACGATCCGCTGAAGGCGGTCTTTGCACGCCAGTTGAAGTCGGCACGCATGACTCCTGTACATCCGCGATGGTTGGATATAGAATCGGTTCTCGAGAATGCGGTGGTGCGTGTACTTCTTGGTGAGACAACACCTGCCGATGCTCTTCGCGAAGCACAGGATGAGGTTGTTCAGATCCTGGGCTGATACGGCTGCAATAGCGGTTGGAGTGCTTCTGCTGTTAGCGGGCTCACCGATGCTTTGGGCGCAGCCAGCGATAACTCTGCGTGGAACAGTACAGGCAGCGTCGACTCTCGAACCAGTTCGATTTGTTACGGTTGAAGAAGTCAAAACGCGGATACGAGTCATGACTGATAAGTCAGGGGGCTTTGTTCTTCGCATCCCACGAACTCGAATGGATTCGATAGGACTGCGGCAACTACGCTTATCGTTTTCCTGTATTGGATTCCGCCGCGACACAATTGATGCTCTCTCGGTAGACACCATACTAACCGTAATGCTGCAGGAACAAAGTCTCCTTGGACGAGAGGTCGTTGTCCGTGCAGAAGATCCAGCGGTGGCCATCATGCGAAAGGTGATCGAGCGCAAGGCCCGCCAACGCGATCGGTTGCGCACCTACACGTATACGCTTTACACGAAGTTCATAGCCGCTACCGATACGGCAACGGCTCTGCGGAGTTCCGGGCGGGGTGATACTACTGTGAACAGCATCCTTGAGTCGTTCTCGAAAGGCTACGTCCGGCTACCAGATCAGTTTCACAACGAGATCTTTCAGAAGCGCCAGTCGGCCAACGTCCCTCCGGAGGCAAACTTTGTCTCCTTCGGTACGAATCTGAACATCTATGATGAGAGCGTTACTATCATCGGAGAGGAGATTGCCTCGCCCCTTGCCTTGAATGCGATCGACATCTATGACTATCAGCTTATGAGCAGTCAGGATGACGATACCGTGCAGCTTCGTGTCCGAACGCGTTCGGATCTTCGAAGGGGTTTTGTGGGTATGATGTATGTAGATCAGCGTGCGAACGTGCCCCTCGAAGTACAGCTTGTCCCAAATGAAGCTGTGAATCTTCCGTTCGATGCGGAGCTTTCCTACCGACAGAATCTCATGGTTGTTGATTCGATGGTTGTTCCTGAAGCTCTGTCAATCACGAGTACGCTCGAAGCCAACATTCTCTACGTTGTAGCACCGAGACTCGACATCGACATTGAAACATACTGCTATGATTATGTGATCAATCCCGATATCGACGACGATGTCTTTGATCGTCGGCGTGTTGAGACCACTACGACAGCAGCCGAGTTCGATTCCACATTTTGGCAGTCGAATCTCAAGCTACCGCTTCGTCCGGAAGAACAGCGGGCGTATGAAGAGATCCAGATGATTCTGGAGAACCCCGACAGCCTGCAGAATTCCCAGATCGAGCAGATCCTTGGTCCTGTGTCTCGATTCCTTCAACGCCTCGGTAGGCGTCCGTTTACCGGTTTCGAAGACATCTTTCGATACAATCTCATTCACGGGGCATATCTCGGATTTGGCCTTCGTGACAGACCGGACACGTCGATCTTGATTTCTTCGCAGATCGGCTATGGGCTGTCCGACCGTCGCACCTATGGAGCGCTAACAGCCTCGTGGTTTCCCGACAAGCCGCAGCGATGGGGAATCGAAACCTCATTCGGACATCTTCTTGCCAGGCGCGATGATGCGGCTGTTGTTCGACAGCCCCTCATCACTTTTACATCTCTTTTGTCGGGCGTGGATTACGGCGACTACTATCTCAGCACGAGCCTGGGTTTTGGAGCATCATATTCATGGGGACAGTTGCAGTTTGTCCGCAATGACCTCTGGACACGGCCCAACATGGTGCGGCTTGTGTATACAAATTCTATCGATCAAACATTGCAGCAGTCAACCCATTGGTCTGCCTTCGGTCCGCCGATCAACCAGCGTTCGAATCCGGCCATAGCCAATGGACGTATGAGCTCGATTACAATGGACTTGTTTCTTTCCTACTCGCCCCTTCGCAGAGTTTCCCGCACCGGAATGGCTCTATCATTGGAAGGGGCCGACAAATCAGTACTCGGCGGCGACTTTTCTTTCACTCGTGCCGCGTGGATGGGCATGGCTCGCATGCGCACATTGCCATTGTGGACACTTGACATCAGCGCAAATGTTCGATGGGGATGGGGAAGTGTGCCTCCACAACGCTTTGCCTCCTCCGAATCGGGTATTGGGTCACTCGTCGTGGGGTCTGCATTCCGTGGAATGCGGATCAAAGAATTCTACGGAGATCGCCTAGCGTCGGTTCAGTTCAGTCACAACTTTGGAGAGGTTGTTCCGGGCCTTCTTCGCATACCCAACATCGCCTCATTTGGCATCGAGTTTTTGCTCTTCGGTGGCGTTCAGTGGACATCGTTCTCTGATGCTACTCTTGCCACCTATCCGACAACATTGCCGACGACGGCCTCGACGGCCGACCGCACCTACTTTGAAGTAGGCATGGGAATCAACCGCATCGTACTCTTCTTTCGTCTCGACGTCAACGCACGTCTGTCGCAGCGTGATGTGCCGGAGCTACGGTTCACGCTGACAAATGCGACGTTCTGACAAGTCCGTTCAGCTGGTCGCCGACGTAACACTGATGCAGTCTGCCGCCGTTCGGGCATGAGCGCGCAGGGCATCGACATCCGCCGATGGAGCCCCGTAGGAAAGGGCAACACCCATTCGCCGATACTGTCGGGTAGAAGGTTTACCAAAGATTCGCACTTCAATCTCCGGCATCGTCAGGGCTACCTCAACACCAGTGATGACCGGTAGAAGGGGGCTTGTTGAGTCTGCAAGTATCACGGCCGAGGCACCAGCGCGCTCGAGTGAGATAAACGGAATAGGGTAGCCAAGCACAGCCCGGGCATGCAGCTCAAACTCCGAAAGGTTCGTTGTACCGGCCAGAGTTACCATTCCCGTATCGTGCGGACGTGGTGAGAGCTCGCTGAAGTAGACCTCGGTATCGGTGAGAAAGAACTCTACGCCCCATAGCCCAGCTCCGGTCAATGACTCCGTTACCTGACGTGCCATCTGCTGGGCCTTCTCAATCAGATCGGCCCGCACACCGTGTGGCATCCATGATTCCTGATAATCACCTCGCTCCTGACGATGTCCGATCGGTGGACAGAACAACGTCGGGCCATGCTGCTGGGTGACCGTCAAAAGAGTGATCTCGCTCTCGAAGCTGATAAACTCTTCGATGATCACTTCGCGCAGATCGCCGCGACTCCCCTCAATGGCATACGTCCATGCGCGATCGATATCGGATTCGGAGCGGACTGTGCTTTGCCCCTTGCCGCTGGATGACATCAAGGGCTTAACGACACACGGAATACCGATCTCCATAACGGCTCTGTGAAACTCTTCGAGAGTTGTGGCATAGCGGTAATCGGCCGTGCGCAATCCAAGCTCCTTGGCCGCAAGGTCACGAATGGCCTTACGGTTCATTGTCATGTTGGCTGCTCGGGCGCTTGGCACAACGTGAATGCCGGAGCTCTCGTAGGAGAAGAAGCGTTCGGTTCGGATCGCTTCTATTTCGGGCACGATGATATCAGGTCTGATCTCGGCAACCACGGCATCAAGCTGATCACCATCGAGCATGGAGATCACACGCCGATCGTCGGCCACCTGCATCGCAGGAGCGTCATCATAGGAATCCACGGCAACAACACGATGGCCGTAGCGTTTGACGGCAATGACGAACTCCTTGCCGAGTTCTCCGGATCCGAGCAGCAGTATGGTCTTCATGGTATCGTGTTGAGTAGTTGATTGCGAAGGTAGCACATACAGGTTTACAGCAGACCGCTGGCATCGATATCAATACTAACCCGAACATCGCGCACGGCGTACTTCTGGAAGTACGTCTCCATGGCCGAACGAAGCAATGCTCTGCAGCGCTGACCCGAGGAATCTGCGGACTTGTTGTTGCGGACAATGATCAGACGCCGATGATGGTTACGAACCCAAGCCACCGTTGGCACCACGACCTCTGATCGTGTGTGGTATTCCGAGTTGTCAGGAATCAGCGCATGGAGAATCCGCGCCTGCTCTTCAGCCTGACGTTGCTCCATGGCCGTAATCTCCACGACAATAAAGCGTGTGAACGGTGGATAGCCAACATCGCGACGCTGTAACATTTCCTCATCAACCCAAGCGTTGACGGTTGCATCGATCCTTTCGCCAGTAGAGATCAGTTGGAGCACGGAATGCTCTGGCGTCGAGGTCTGAATAACGACCTCACCCGGATGCCCCTGTGCTCGACCGGAACGTCCGGCTACCTGCGTGAGTAATTGATACGTCCGCTCACTTGCACGGAAGTCGCTCATGTGCAGCGTTCGATCGGCATTGACGACTACGACCAGTGTTACCCGCGCAATATCGAGTCCTTTGGCGATCATCTGCGTGCCAACGATCACGTCCAGTTCGCCCCCTGAAAAGGAATTCAGAAGATTGCGAAGAGAACCTTTGCGGGTAGTCGTGTCGGCATCAATTCTACCGATACGTCCGTCAATATCGTGACGTTCTCGAAGCGCGGCCTTCAGTTCTTCTTCAATGCGCTGCGTTCCTGTTCCCAGTTCATGGACATCAACCGACCCGCACATTGTGCACGCTGCAACATGGGTATCGGAGTGACCGCAATAGTGACATCGCATCGATGCCGGCATCCGATGATACGTTAGCGACACATCACAGTTCGGACACGTTGGCGTGTGCCCACAATCACGACACTGAAGTTCGGGGGCATAACCGCGACGGTTAAGAAAAACGATGGCGCCTTCTCCACGACGAATGCGATCAGCTACGGCGTCAATGGCATCGTGACTGAGAGAACCTGAGAGACTTGCTGACTTTCGACGCTGACGCATATCGACAAGTCGGATGGAAGGGGGCACCGCATTATCTGCGCGAGCGGGAATGGTCAGATAGTCGAACCGCTTCAGCTGAACATTATGAAGCGTTTCCATTGACGGCGTTGCCGATCCCAACACTACTGGGCATCCGACGATATGTCCTCGCATGAGCGCCACATCGCGTCCGTGATATCGCGGCGCGGGGTCATCCTGCTTGTAGGATGCTTCATGCTCTTCGTCCACAATGATCAGGCCAAGCTTGGGAATCGAGCAAAAGATCGCCGAACGCGGGCCGATGACGACATCCACTTCACCACGAGCGATCCGATTGATCTGATGCAAGCGTTCAACGTCGGAGAGTCGCGAATGAAGGACGGCAACACGTTCACCGAAGACAGCTGAGAAACGATCACCTAGTTGAGGAGTAAGCGATATCTCGGGAACCAGAACAATAGACGACTGTCCCTGCTGCAGGGCCTTCTGAATGGCATGCTGATAGACGAGGGTCTTCCCCGATCCGGTTACGCCGTGCAGAAGGACAGGGTCGAATCTCTTTGACGTGATACCGGCGTTGATGCGATCAACCGCCTTCTTCTGGTCGTCTGTCAGGCGAATGCGTGATTCGTCTGGCGCTGGTTCAGGCGCATCGGCAGTCTGCGGACGATTTGCAATCTGGGTGACGTCCAACACGCCGCGTTCAATCAGAGCATCGACCACCGATACCGAAACATCGGCCTGCTGAGCGATTTCCGCTACCGGTACCGGTCCTCGTCCACTCGTATGGGACATCCATGCCACGGCTAGCGCCAGCGATTGCTTCGGAGCACGTTTATCGAGTGTGTTGAATAACTCCCGAAGCTCACTGTCGTTAGCCGTGTATCTCTCTGCAACTGACACTGCACGAATCATACGGGCAGTCGGGGCAGAGCTCAGCATGCTGGTCATACTGATGTATCCATCGCGGACAAGTGCATGGAGCTGGTCGGCAACGCTCGTGTGCTTCAGTCGCTTCTGCAGATAGGCAAGGGTAACGTCACCACGGATCTCGTCAATGATCTCCAGTAATGCGGCGCGCTTCGGCGCTCTACGTTTCATTGCTTCCATTTCTGACAACGGCACCGGACGCTCTCGGTGGATGTGCACAACCGTCGTCGGTTTCATGCCACTTGGGAGTGCTGCCGCGAGCACCTCGCCCCATGAACAGAAATAATACTCACCCACACGCTTGGTCAGCTCAAGAAGCTCAGGTGAGAACGTTGGGGTTTCCTCGAGCACTTCAAGCAAGTTCCTCATTTCCGGAACTGGCTCGGTATCCACGTCAACTATGGTGCCCGTCAGGACCCTTGACCCAAGGGGAACCAATACACGCATGCCGACAACAATGTGTTCACCATCGTTCACCCCATAGGTAAGGGGCTCAAGACGCGGAACTGGGAGGGCAACACGGATGGGCATGGGCCGCAATTTACCCAGCCGGATTCGCAATAAATTGCCCCTGTTTTCGACCTACGCCGTTATGAAATGTTTAACTCGTCACCCAGTCATTGCGGCACTGCTTTTGACACTTGCCGCACACCCATTGGCCCTTGTTTTTGGAGCGCACGATGCTTCGGTTCTTTCCGTTGCTGCCTTGGCCCATACAACTGACGATGTGGGACAGAGTCGACGTAACGCCATCACGAAAGCTGTGGCCGTCTGCTCTCCGGCTGTGGTCGGCATTAATGTAACCGAAACACGGACGCAGGTGTACCAAGACCCGTTTTCGGATATGTTCATTGATCCATTCTATGAGCAGTTCTTCGGTAACCGTCGGCGGAACTATCGTCGGGATTATGAAGTACGTTCACTCGGTTCCGGTTTTCTCATCAGTGCTGATGGGTACATCGTAACCAATGATCACGTTGCTGGTGGTGCTGCGAAGATCGTCGTAACGCTCACTGATGGAACGAAACACAACGCCAAGATCATCGGTACCGACATGGTATCGGATGTTACGGTTCTCAAGATCGAGGGGAGCGGTTTCCCGTATCTCAAACTGGCTAACAGTGATGATCTGGCCGTTGGTGAATGGTCAATCGCCTTTGGTAATCCGTTCGGACTCTTTGACAACAATGCAAAACCAACAGTCACTGTTGGCGTGGTCTCTAACGTCGGCGTGAGCTTCACACAGCCGTCGGAGAATGGTGAAACCCGCGTTTACCGCAACATGATCCAGACCGATGCTGCCATTTCCTCCGGCAACTCCGGTGGTCCGCTGGTGAATGCCAACGGAGAAGTCATCGGCGTAAACACCGTCATCTACTCCACGGCCAATAGCAGTCGCGGCTCCGGAAGTATCGGCATAGGTTTTGCGATCCCCATCAACAGGGTTCGCAAGATTGTTGACCGACTCAAATCCGGTGGTGCGATCGACCGTGATTTCTGGACGGGAATGAAGCTTGAGACGATCACTGAACAGGTCCGCAAGTACTTTCATCTGAAGACCACCGATGGTGTGCTCGTCAGCGAGATCGCCGAGGGTGGGCCGGCCGAGAAGGCGGGAATCGAGCCCGGAGACGTTATCATTGCCGTCGAGGGCAAACCGACTCTTCGTGATGAAGACGTAGATATTGCCATTCTCGACGGTGAGGTCAATCAACATCTTGAACTTTCTGTCCGGCGTGGTGAGGAGACCCTTACGCTTGGCTTGGTTCTGAAAAAACGTCCACGGAGTGGTGGTGTCCGAAACTGAATCTCAAAGTGTTCTAT